>JAQZBM010000139.1 GCA_029238945.1 Clostridia bacterium | reverse complement strand
CCATACCTGGAGGAGTTCCCGAGCGGCCAAAGGGGGCAGACTGTAAATCTGTTGTCTCAGACTTCGATGGTTCGAATCCATCCTCCTCCACCATCTAGGTAATGTACGTTTATGATATAATCATAAACGTTTTTTTTTGCGAAATCACATAAAAGCGCCTTCATATACTCAAAATATCAGAGGACATAATAATTATAGATTTTATTTCACTATATATAGTTTGAGTTGTGACAAAAACTAAACATATACATATTTACAAAAATGTAAGAAATTATTACTAAATTGGGTCTGCTTTGTTGACAATGGTTTTATTTTATGATAGGATATCCTTGATAAAACGTAAGTCCTTATCAAGAGAGGTGGAGGGATGGGCCCGATGAAACCCGGCAACCGGCAACAGTACGGTGCCAATTCCTACAAAGCTGATTACAGCTTTGAAAGATGAGGGAGGTTTATAGTGCATAAACTCCTTCATATGAGGGAGTTTTTTTAATTTGTAAAGTAGGGAATGACTCCTGTCGTTCCGCTTTAATTCTAAACGACATAGCGTCGTTACACACATGAAGAGGAGGTATTATAATGAACAGAAAGCTTTTTACATCAGAATCAGTAACAGAAGGGCATCCAGATAAAATGTGTGACCAAATCTCCGATGCAGTGCTGGATGCAATTTTGGAGAAGGATCCGATGGGCAGAGTTGCCTGCGAAACTTCCATTACAACAGGTCTTGTACTGGTAATGGGAGAGATATCTACATCATGCTATGTAGATATACCTAAGATAGTCAGACAAACAGTAGAGGAAATCGGATACACAAGAGCAAAATACGGCTTTGACAGTGACACCTGCGGCGTAATTACTGCTATACACGAGCAGTCAACTGACATTGCAATGGGAGTTGACAAGGCACTTGAAGCTAAGAGAGGCGAAATGTCTGATGCGGAGATAAACGCAACAGGTGCAGGCGACCAAGGTATGATGTTCGGATATGCCTGTGATGAGACTCCGGAGCTTATGCCTATGCCAATAGCATTGGCGCACAAGCTTTCCAGAAGACTTACTCAAGTAAGGAAAGAAGGTATACTTGACTACTTGAGACCAGATGGCAAGACACAGGTTACAGTTGAGTACGATGACAATAAACCTGTTAGAATAGAAACAGTGGTTGTATCCACACAGCACAGCCCTGAGGTAGACCACGATACTATTGAGAGAGACTTGATGGAATATGTTATAAAGCCGATTATTCCGGGAGAAATGCTTGATAAGGATACAAAGTACTTCATCAATCCTACAGGAAGATTCGTTATCGGCGGACCTCACGGAGATTCCGGTTTGACAGGAAGAAAGATAATAGTTGATACGTATGGCGGATATGCAAGACACGGCGGCGGCGCTTTCTCCGGAAAAGATCCAACTAAGGTTGACCGTTCCGCATCCTATGCAACAAGATATGTTGCAAAGAATATAGTTGCAGCAGGCTTGGCTTCAAAATGTGAGGTACAGGTTGCCTATGCCATAGGTGTAGCAAAACCGGTATCAGTATTGGTTGAAACCTTTGGAACAGGCAAGCTTTCTGAAGAGAAGATTTCAGAAATTGTTACAAAGGTATTTGATCTTAGACCTGCAGCTATTATAAGAGACCTTGATTTGAGAAGACCTATTTACAGACAGGTTGCAGCATATGGACATATGGGAAGAACTGATATAGATGTACCATGGGAAAGAACAGATAAAGTTGATGAAATAAAGAAATTAGCAGAACTCTAAAACAGCCGAAAGGCTGTTTTTTTTATTTCCATATCAGAACATATGTACTATAATATATGTATATATTAGGTGACAGGTGTTAGGTAACAGGTGACAGGGTGTAGGGGTCGCTGCCCACAGCGACCTGCGCGTATGGATATATTTACAGACAAATCCTATCATTGTTATGAAAGTCGTTAATATCCCCGTTGTCATCCTGAGGGAGGAACGACTGAAGGATCTTATGAAGCCTCTGGATAGATCCTTCGCAGGCTCAGGATGACGTGTTTTTGCAGCATAAATCCGAGTCTCTTCGTTCCACTAGAGACCAGTGACTCGTGACTCGCGACTGCTTTCAACACCTGATGTGACAAAAGGAGCTTAAAACAATGGATGAAATACAAGGAGCCATATACGATATAGTTTTCAGAAATGAACAGAACGGCTACTCGGTAATAGAGCTGGAGAGCGATAAGCAGCTGGTTACACTGGTAGGCTATTTTGCATATGTAAATATTGGGGAAACCATAAAGGCTTATGGTACTTGGGTACAGCATCCTGATTACGGCAAGCAGTTTAAGATGGAGACCTACAACGTAGTGACTCCCTCTACACTGTACGGCATTGAGAAATATCTTGCGTCAGGCTTGATTGCGGGCATAGGACCTCATACTGCCAAGAAAATGGTGGAGAAGTTCGGCATGGATACACTGGATATTATCCAGTACTATCCGGACAGGTTGACTGAGGTAGAAGGCATAGGAGCCAAGAAGGCGGAGAAGATATTTGAAGCCTTTCAGGAGCAGAAGGAATTGAAGGACATAATGCTGTTTCTGGAGCAATATGATATAAGTCCTACCTATGCAGTGAGAATATATAAAACCTATGGTGCAAATACCGTAGCTGAGATAAAGGAAAATCCATACAAGCTTGCAGATGATGTTTTGGGCATAGGCTTCAAAATGGCAGACAGAATAGCCTTGTCCATGGGAACTTCAGTAGAGTCAGAGTATCGTATAAGCTCTGCAACTAAATACTGTCTTAACTGGTTTCACGGCAACGGACATACCTATGTACCACAGGAGCAGCTTTGCCGGACTACGGCAGAGCTCTTGGGCGTAGATGAAGAGATAGTTCAGCAAAACATAGTAAAGATGTTTATTGAGAAAAGCCTGGTGGTAGAGAATCTGAAGGATACAAGGGCGGTATATTCAATCTCCTTCCACAAAGCAGAGTCCGGAGTGGCTAGAAGACTAATACAGCTTTGCATGTATAAGCTGCACAAGCTTGAATTTGATATAGAGACAGATCTGGAGAAAATTGAGGACAGCCAAGGCATAAGCTTGGCGGAGAACCAAAGAACTGCTGTCAGAGAAGCGATGAATAACGGCGTTCTGGTTGTGACGGGAGGACCCGGTACAGGTAAAACAACTACCATAAAGACCATCATAGATATTTTTGAGAAGAAGGGTATGTCGGTGCTTTTGGCTGCACCTACGGGAAGAGCGGCAAAACGTATGCAGGAAGCAACGGGCAGAGAGGCAAAGACTCTTCACAGACTATTGGAGTATGGCTTCGGTGAAAGTGAAGACGAGATGTTCTTCCAGAAGAACGAAGACTCTCCTTTGGAATGTGATGTAATAATAGTTGACGAAGTATCCATGATAGATATTTTACTGATGAATAACCTCCTAAAGGCTGTAGCTGAAGGAACAAGACTAATACTGGTAGGAGACGTGGATCAGCTGCCCTCGGTAGGCCCCGGAAACGTGCTTAGGGATATTATAGAAAGCACTGCCGTACCTGTTGTGAGACTGAATGAGATATTCAGGCAAGCGCAGGAAAGCCTGATAATAGTGAACGCCCATAGGATAAACAATGGTGAAGCCCCGATACTTGACCAAAGACAGAAGGATTTCTTCTTCATGCGTCAGGAGGACCAGCAGGCAATAGTCAAGACTATTGTAGGCCTTTGCAAGGAAAGACTGCCGAAATACTACAAGACTACCTTTATGGAGGGCATACAGGTGCTGTCGCCTATGAAGAAGGGACCTTGCGGCATAATAAATCTCAACAATGAGCTGCAAAGCATTTTGAATCCCGAAGCTCCTGATAAGAAAGAGAAGCCTTACAGAGACTTTGTATTCAGAGTGGGCGATAAGGTGATGCAGATAAAGAACAACTACAAGATGAAGTGGCAGAGTATCGTGGATTTTGAGAAGGAAGGCGAAGGAGTATTCAACGGCGACATAGGAATTATAATCAATATAGATAATGAAGAACAGATTATTGAAGTGGTTTACGACAACGAGAAGCTTGTACGATATGACTATGCGCTGCTTGATGAGCTTGAGCTTGCTTATGCCCTGACGGTGCATAAAAGTCAAGGCTCTGAGTTCCCTATACTTGTAATGCCTGTAACCTTTGGACCCAAAATGCTATTGACCCGAAATCTTTTATACACTGCTCTTACAAGAGCGAAGCAGACCGTTGTCCTTGTAGGAAGTGAGAGATACATCAGCCAAATGATATCAAATAATCATATTACTCAGAGATATTCCGGACTAAAGGATAGACTTCTTAAAGTAGTTGAGATGTTTTAGGGCGGGAGGCAGACTATGCTTAAGATTAAAAAGATATTACTGGAGCTTTTATATCCTAAGTCAGCAAAATGCTGTATATGCGGGAACACTGCAAGAGAGGCTGTGTGCAGCAGCTGCCTTACGGCGCTTGAATATCTTGAGGGCAGGGTATGCTTGAAATGCGGCAAGGGGCTTGAGGAGGATTACCCTGACAATACCTGTCCTGACTGCAAAGGAGACCATAAGCATTTTGAACTTGCTTTCTCCTGCTTCAGCTATAAGGATAGGGGCAAGGATATAATTCATAAGCTGAAATATGAGGGCTGCAGGGACGCTGCCTATGTGCTGGCAAGACTGATGTACCAGAAGCTGCGGGATGAAAACGTAAGCTTTCAGGCCGTGGTGCCGGTGCCCATACACAAGAGCAAGCTTGAGACTAGAGGGTTCAATCAAGCCGGACTCATTGCAGAAAGAATATCCCAGCTGTCCGGTACTGACTTTTGGGACTGTCTTCTGCGCACCAAAGAAACGACAGAACAGTTTAAATTGGATAAAATACACAGAATATTGAATGTTCATGATGCATTTTGTAAAAATATGATGTATAATGGAG
The DNA here is from genome assembly GCA_029238945.1 of Clostridia bacterium. GTDB lineage: Bacteria > Bacillota > Clostridia > Lutisporales > Lutisporaceae > GWB2-37-7. The sequence continues at coordinate 2,252 of JAQZBM010000139.1, read as the reverse complement.
TAAAATATGCCGATATAGTACTTGTAGATGATGTTTATACTACCGGAAGCACTGTGAATGAGTGCAGCCGGATTTTGAAGCAGCATGGAGTACAAAGGATTTATGTTATAACTGCTGCAACAGGCAGCAATACATAAGATTTTATTTACAAGGGGGCATTGCTATGTCTGATCTTCGAAACTGCGCAAAATGCGGAAGACTTTTTGGGTATACAGGAAGCCCATTTTGCAGCTTTTGTATTGAAGAAGAAGAGGATAAATACAAAGTAGTAAGAGATTATTTGTATGACAATCCCGGTTCTAGTGTGGTAGATGTATCTGAAGCTACCGGCGTTCCAACTGAATTGATTATGAAGTTCTTAAGAGAAGAGAGACTTCAACTCAGCTCTGATAATGCAAACATGCTTTTGGAGTGTGAGACCTGCGGCAAGCCTATTGTATCAGGGCGTTTCTGCCAAAACTGCAAGGACAATCTGAAAAAAGCTCTCAGAAAAGAGTTTGGATTGGATAAACCTGCGGCACCTCCTCAGGATGACTTTAAGACAAGACCTGATAAGGAAAGAATGTATACTGCATCAAGACGTAAGAATGATGAATAAGTGACGGCTAAGATAGATTCTTCAAATGTATAGAATGACTGACAATAAGGCTTCTTCCAAGAAGCTGTCATTCTGATACAGTGAAGAGTCTTATTTTTTTTTAAAAATACTAAACTACTATAGTATAGTTACCGATAAAAATATTGAAAAGTAAATTAAGGAGAGGTGCTACCATGGGAATCGGCTTTAATAAAATTGGCGGTGTAAACCAAATTTACAAAGCAAACAAGGTGGACGCGAAGAAGAATGTCAGCGAAACCGCATCAACATCAAACAAAAAGGATGAGGTACAGATTTCAAAAGAAGCAATGGATTTTCAAACAGTATTGAAATCTGTGAAGCTTTTGAATAATATCCCGGATACCAGAGAGGATGTAATAAATCCTATAAAGGAAAAGCTGGAAAAGGGAACCTATGAGGTTGACAGCAGAGATTTGGCAGAGAGAATTCTTAAAGGAAGCTTTAACAAGAAAATATAACGAGGTGAAAAGCTTTCGGTAAATCTTGTTATAGAAGCAGCCACAGCTATAGGACGGATCTTAGCTGTGGTTTGTTTAATAACTGCCTGCATGGCAGAACCGGCAAAGACGAAGGATGCTGAGAGGGAGATAGTATGATTGATAGACAAGCTGAAAAGATTATTGATATTTTGAATAAAGAAAATGGACACTATAAGGACTTGCTTGAACTATCCAATAAGAAAAAAAACACTGTAATTGAGGGGAAGGTTTCTGAGCTGGACAAGATAGTTAAGTTTGAACAGAATTTGATTTTTGATCTTGGACAGTTGGAGAAGCTTAGAGAGCAGGAACTCCAAAAGCTTTGCGAAATGCTCGGGGTAAACGGCAAGACCAATGTCAGCGAGATTATTAAGCATCTGCCGGAGCCCTTGGCACAAAAACTTTTGGAACTGCAGAAAAGTTTAGGCAATACGATTTCAGAGCTGCAAAATGTCAACAACATTAACGGACAGTTGATACAGCAGTCTCTGGATTACATAGAGTACTCTGTAAATATGATAACAAGCACCGGCCCTACAAATTCAGTTTATAGCGATTTAAAGGGAACCGGGAAGGGTATGGACAACAAGAAGAGATTATTTGACACCAAGGCATAAGGGAATAGAGGTGATTTTATGAGGTCGACTTTTGCCGGCTTAAGCATAGCAATATCAGGAGCTTGGGCACAACAAAGAGCACTGGATATTACAGGACACAATATAAGTAATGTAAATACTCCGGGCTATTCAAGACAATCAGTTATGCACGCGACAACCCAGCCTACTTATGTAGGAGTATCAGGAAACGGAAACAATATGAATGTCGGTACAGGAGTTGACGTTTCAGAAGTCAGACAGTATAGAGATTATTTTTTGGACCAGAAGCTAAGACGGGAGAGTGAGTCTCTTGGGTACTGGAATACAAGGAAGAACTCTATAGAAGAGCTTGAAACGATTTTTAATGATAATTCCGAAGAAGGACTTCAGAAGGTTATGGATAACTTCTGGAACTCATGGTCAGAGCTTTCCAAACCGGGCGGAGGCTTGACTGCAAGAGCGCTGGTAAAGGAAAATGCCATAGCTTTTGTAGAGACAGTGAAAAACCTGGACAACCTGCTGGTGAACTTTAGAGAACATAGAAATAACGAAATAAGC
>JAQZBM010000138.1 GCA_029238945.1 Clostridia bacterium | reverse complement strand
CTTTTGCGTTGTCAGTAGGTGAGAAATGCAGGTCCGCCAGCGCTCCCGTTAGCTTTCTGTTTAACTCCTCCGGGAAAGGAAAATACTTATTAAAGGTTCTAAGTCCAGCCTCTACATGACCTATCTTTACTCTATTGTAAAAGGCAGCTAAGGAGCCGGCAAAAGTAGTTGTTGTATCTCCATGAACCAGTACTATGTCAGGCTTTGCCTCCTTAATGGCATTTTCTAAACCAATCAAAGCATTGGTTGTTATTTCGGTTAAGGTCTGTCTGTTTTTCATTATGTCCAGGTCATAGTCCGGCTTAATATCAAAGATATCAAGCACCTGATCCAGCATTTCTCTATGCTGCGCTGTTACACAAACCTTTGATTCAAAAGAAGGATGATTTTCTAGAGCTTTTACCAAGGGTGCCATCTTTATTGCTTCCGGTCTTGTACCAAAAATCGAAAGTACTTTTATCATTTTGATCCTCTCCCTATGTATTATAAAGACAAAAGCTCAGGACATCGAGTCCTTCGCCTTTAGCAGGATTTGCTTCGCAAATTGCTATTAATTAAAGGTGAGAGCCCCGCTCCCACCCAATAGAGTTCTTATATATCTATTTTATTCTGGCCCGTTTTTGTGTCGATAGGTTTTAAGTATCGTACCCCCATAGAGGCCAAGAGAAAAACCGCGAATACCATAACAATTGCTACCTTAAACGTCGCTTCCACCAAAACGACTGCGCTGAAGCCTAATACAGCGCTTATGCTATAGAGTGTCAATACTGCCTGTCTCTGCGATAAGCCTTTGTCCAGCAATCTGTGGTGCAGATGTCCCTTGTCTGCTTCCATAAAGGATTTGCCGCTTAGGGATCTTCGTATGATAGCCATGAAGGTATCAAATATAGGAAGACCTATAGCAAATATAGGAACCAGTATGGACAGCGCTGCCGCGCTTTTCAATACACCCATCACAGATATTACAGAAAGCATGTATCCTAAAAATAAGGAGCCCGTATCTCCCATGAATATCTTCGCAGGATTAAAATTATAAGGCAAAAAGCCTATTGTTGCACCAGCTAAGATTAATGCCAAAACCGCTATATAATCCTGATTCAAGAAAATAGCGACTGTTGATAGAGTTATAGCTGATATCGTTGATATTCCTGCTGCTAAGCCATCCAAACCGTCAATCAGGTTTATGGCATTTGTTATTCCAACTATCCAAAGTATTGTCAGAGGATATGACCAGTTACCAAGCTTTATGTAAGTATCATGGCCTCCGCCAAACATATAGGATAAAGGGTTTGTTATAAAGTCAACCTTTACACCGCTGTATACTACAATCCCCGCAGCTAAAAGCTGTATCAAAAGCTTAACCTTCGCCGAAAGCGGCTTTATGTCATCAAAGAAGCCCATTATGACAATTATTGTCGCTCCTGCCAATACTCCCATCAGTCTTGTATCTATTCTAAATGTCACAAGTACTGACACCATAAAGCCTATGAATATTGCTATCCCGCCAAGCCTTGGAATTGGCAGCTTGTGAACCCGTCTGTTATCTTTGGGAACGTCTATTGCACCCACCTTATGTGCCAGCTTAATAACAAGTGGAGTTACTACGTAAGCTACAGCCAAAGCTATGAGGAATGCTATGTGAATCGTCTTCATTTTATCACTCCTATGTTATTTCCAGTTTCTCCTGTATTTAGTTTGTCTATTCAAACATCCATAAATACAATTCTACATTAGCGGATTTTCATTGTCAAACCACGGAAACAGCTGATTTTTCAAGCATTTAAATACTATTCTTCGCGGAACGAATCAGGGGTCGTTCCCTACAGGATGACGGTGCTATTCGCATGATGCTTTTTCTAAAGCTTAATGTATTCGATTCCCGCTTCCTTCAGCATCTCTAGTGCCAGTTCATCATTATATGCTTCCTTGGTTACAATTCTGGATATGCCGGCGTTGATTAACATCTTTGTACATAAAATACATGGAGATAGCGTTACATATATAGTACTGCCCTGTATAGGCACTCCGAAATTGGCTGCCTGGATTATGGCATTTTGCTCAGCATGTATGCCTCTGCACAGCTCATGTCTTTGTCCTGACGGTATACCAAGCTGTTCTCTCAAGCATCCGGTTTCTCCGCAGTGTCTAAGTCCACTGGGAGCACCATTGTAGCCTGTTGTAAGTATACGCTTGTCCCTAACGATAACTGCACCGACTTCACGTCTGATGCAGGTGGATCGCGTTTTCACCAGTTCGGCAATGCTCATGAAATATTCATCCCAGCTAGGTCTCACAATATCTCCCCCTGTTTTTTCTATTTTGTACCGAAAAGTCTGTCTCCTGCATCTCCAAGTCCAGGTACGATATAGCCATGGTCATTCAGCTTCTCATCTACTGCCGCTACATATATTTCAACGTCAGGATGAGCCTCAGCCACTGCTTTTACTCCTTCCGGAGCCGCTATTATATTAACAAGCTTTATGCTTTTTGCGCCTCTATCCTTTAAGAACTGAATTGCTGCAACTGCAGAACCGCCTGTAGCCAGCATTGGATCAAGAACTATCAAATCTCTTTCTGCAACATCACTTGGAAGTTTGCAGTAATATTCAACAGGTTGAAGAGTTTCAGGATCCCTATAAAGACCGATATGGCCAACCTTTGCTGCAGGAATAAGCTTCAGCATTCCATCAACCATTCCCAAGCCTGCTCTAAGTATCGGTACGATTCCAAGTTTTTTGCCTGCTATTACCTTAGACTTAGTTTTGCTCACAGGAGTTTCAATTTCTACCTCTTCTACAGTAAGATTTCTTGTAACTTCATAGCCCATTAGCATAGCCAGCTCTTCAACAAGCTCTCTGAATTCCTTAACACCTGTGTTCTTATCTCTTAGTATTGTAAGCTTATGCTGAATCATCGGATGATTCATAATTGTAACGTTATTGTACTGTTTCATTTTTGTACCTCCCTTTTATCATTTGCTATATCTGCATTCTATATCGCCTATTTTATCTACTCTTCTGCTGTGTCTGCCTCCGGAAAATTCTGTAGTAAGCCAGATATCTGCTATCATTTTTGCCAGCTCTACGCCTATTACTCTCTCTCCCATAGCCAATATGTTTGCATTGTTGTGCTCTCTTGACGCTTTGGCAGAGAAGCAGTCACCGCAAAGCGCTGCTCTAATCCCCGGCACCTTGTTTGCTGCAATGGATATTCCTATGCCTGTACCGCAGATTATAATACCTCTATCATATTCACCTTTTGCAACGGCTTCTGCAACAGCACTCCCTACATCAGGGTAGTCTACAGAGTCTGTTGAATAGCAGCCAAAGTCCTTCACATCATAGCCTTGACCTTGGATATGCTTTAAAATTTCACTTTTAAGTGCAAAACCTCCGTGGTCACTTCCTATTGCTAGTTTCATTTTTTCTCTCCTTTCAACCATCGCTAAACTAATTTATCTAAAAGTTTTTTTAGATTGTCTGTAATTTCATTTCTGCACGCAATATATGTATTCAAGTCCCCTCCAAAGGGATCTGAAATATCCTTATCTGTCTGGCCGCTGCAGTATTCAGCGAGGGTAAATACCTTCTCATGAGCATCGGGTTTTAATGCCAGAAGCTGTGCCTTATGGCTTCTTGTCATGGTAAGTACCAAGTCAGCTTTGTCTATCATTTCCCGTGTTACTGACCTTGAGCGATGACTGCTCAAGTCTATTCCCATCTCCTTCAGTGCCAGTACTGCATTCTTCGAAGCACCCTGGCTGCCGAAAACTGCTGTGCCTGCAGAGCCTGTCTCTACAGCTTTTCCCCTTTCACCGGCAAGATGCTTGAATAACCCTTCTGCCATGCTGCTTCTGCACGTATTGCCCGTGCAAACAAACAAAATGTTTTTCATACTGCAATAACTCCTAAACCTCAATAATATTAAAGCCTGCAGCCTTTTTCAATCTGTTCATGACTGCCATGCCTATATTTTCTTCACTAAGGGCTTCTGCCAGTATTATATCAATCTCCTGCTTATCGAATTCTCTCAATGCATCAAATATACCGGCTGCAGCAGTATACATATTTTCTCTGCTGCCCATAGATATGACCAGGTCAGCTTGATACCTGTCCTTAGTTTCATCTGTAGCAAGTATCCCAACCTTTTTACCTTGACCTTTATACTGCTCTGCAAGACTCATAATTTTGTCTGCAACTGCGTTCAGGCCGCCTTTTACTATAGTCATATCAGCTTCAGGGGCATAGTGAGTATACTTCATCCCCGGAGCCTTTGGCACCGTCTCTTTACTCACCAATCCCTTATCTATCTTAACTTCTCCAAGCACCGCATTTAGGTCCTCAAAGGTTATACCGCCCGGTCTCAATATCACGGGAACCTCCACAGATAAGTCCAGTATAGTTGATTCTACACCTACTCTGCTGCTGCTGCCGCATAGTATTGCATCTACTCTGCCGTTTAAATCATTGATAACATGCTCAGCCTTTGTGGGGCTTGGCTTGCCTGATATGTTGGCACTTGGTGCCGCTATAGGCAGACCGCTTTGCTTTATAAGCTCCAAGGCTATCTCGTTATCCGGCATCCTGACTGCAACTGTATCAAGCCCGGAAGTAACCTCTACAGGGATATTTTTTGATTTTTTGAAAATCAGCGTAAGGGGACCGGGCCAAAATTTATTTATAAGCAGTCTTGCTTTGTCTGACAGGCTCTCTCCGATTACATAGAGCAGCATATCAATACTGCTTACATGTACGATTAAGGGATTGTCAGAAGGCCGTCCCTTTGCTTCATAAATTGACCTTGCAGCATCCTTAGACAGTGCATTAGCTCCTAAGCCATATACGGTTTCTGTAGGAAATACTACTGTACCATTCCTTCTTATAATTTCAGCCGCAGCCTTGATTATGTCCATATCAATGTTTTTATCGTCAAGCTCGTAAATCTGGGTATTCAAGGATATTCCTCCCGCATCATTTGTGTTCTTTATTATAGTAATTCGTATTAAGTTTCTGCATTTATGTTAATTTTAAACCATTTTTATAATGTTATAATTGGTGTAAACGGTCATTCTGAACGTAGTGAAGAATCTTTGCGAAGTCGACTTTCCGAGGAACGACACGGGGGTCGTTCCCTACGGGATGACATACTGCACAATGGTCAAATTAATAATAACACACATAAAAACAGTCAGCAATAGCAGTCAAGTGCCGATTGCCGACCATTCTATATTAGATAGAGGTTGAAATAAATATCCCCAGCATTACTCCAAACAGCATGCCTATGGTTGATATTCTGCCTTTGTACACGTTCTGAGATTTTGGTATCAACTCTCCGCAGGTTATATACAGCATAGAGCCCGCCGCAAAGCTTAAGCATATGCAAATGAACTGCGGCGAAATTTCTCCCACCAATTCTCCTATAAAAGCACCAAAGCCCATTGGTATGCCTGCAAGTATAGTGTACAAAAGAATTTTGTATTTGTTTATGCCTCCCATCCGAAGCGGAGCAGCCATTGCAACTCCTTCAGGCATGTCATGCAGCCCTATGACAATTGCCAGCCCCAGACCTAAGGAGTTGTTTGCCGCAAAGCCTGAGCCTACGGCAAGACCCTCGGGGAAATTATGTATCGCTATACCAATGCCCAGCAGTATGCCGCTTTTTATAAAGCCGTAACCTACGCTGTTTACATCGCTCATACTTCTTACGTTTTTTGTAAGCGAAAGCTCCCTGGGCATAAGTTCATCTATCAGCAGTACAAGGCCAACACCAATACTCATCCCCACAAGGCTTAACATTACACTGCCCATTTTAAAGGCTTCCGGCAAAAGGTCAAAGCATACAACAGACAGCATTATGCCGCTGGTGAAGCCGAGAAGCACCGACATAAAGCGTTTGGTGGGATTTCTCATAAGCATTGTAAGAACTCCGCCCAAGCCTGTGCCTACCATACCGCATAAAAATCCGATAATAGTTACTGCAACAATTCTGCTCACATTAATACCTCCATAAAAATAACTGCATACTAATACCTTATAAATATATTCAATAGGTAATTTTATAGAAGTATATTTGTAGGGGCGGCTGCCCTCAGCCGCCCGTAAATTTTGCTTATTCCGTATAATATTTATCCAGCTCCCACTTGGCCGGATTGTTAACTATGTATTGGCGGATTTCCTGCAGCTCCTTGTCATTGCGGATTACATGCTCATAGTAGTTTCGCTGCCAGAGAGCCACATAGTCTGTATTATTTAATTGGTTATACCTTTTTGTTGTAAATGATTTCATACGTCCAATTATATCGTGTAGGGGCGGGTTTCCATGCCCGCCCTCCAATATAACAATCAAATGTATATGATTTGGCATAATAACGTATTGGTCAATTTCAACGCTATCATAAATTTCCGGAATCTTTAATATTGATTTTTGTACTTCTTCACCTATTAATGACAATCTCGTTTGCGGGGCGGCATGGAAACCGCCCCCTACATATTGGGATGACAATTGTTGTTCATGAAATTCCATCCCGCTGGCAACCTCACCTAATGTGTGTTTTTTCCCTTCTGTACATATGGTTACGAAATAATAACCTGCCTGGGTATAATCGTAACTTTTCAAGCGCAAATCCTTGCGGTGGGGTAATTTATTTTCAATAATAATTCACCTGCGCAATTCAAAAATTATTTAAGGGACGCTGTGGGCAGCGTCCCCTACGATTATACCACATATGGTATTATTTGTATATTTACTACTCCAAACCTTCGCTGGCTAGCTTTTCTGCCTGCGCGCTTGTTGTCAGAGCATCTATCATTTCTGTTATGTCTCCGTCCATGAAGGAATCCAATTGATACAGTGTGAGTCCTATTCTATGGTCTGTCACTCTTCCCTGTGGGAAGTTATAGGTTCTGATTCTCTCACTTCTGTCTCCTGTACCTACCTGACTTTTACGGTCGCTGGCTATAGCTGCATTATGTCTTGCTGTCTCTGCCTCCAGCAGTCTGGATTTAAGCACCTTCAGTGCTTTTTCCTTGTTCTTCAGCTGTGATTTTTCGTCCTGCATAGAAACCACCAAGCCTGAAGGAAGGTGGGTTATACGTACTGCAGAGTCTGTTGTGTTAACGCTCTGTCCCCCGTGGCCGCCGGATCTGAAAACATCTATCCTCAGGTCGTTCATGTTTATATCCACTTCTACGTCCTCTGCTTCAGGAAGCACTGCTACTGTAGAGGTTGACGTGTGTATTCTTCCGCTTGCCTCTGTATCCGGAACTCTTTGTACTCTGTGAGCACCGCTCTCGAATTTCAGCTTGCTGTATGCGCCTCTGCCTTCTAT
>JAQZBM010000004.1 GCA_029238945.1 Clostridia bacterium | reverse complement strand
TATGAGGTCCAGTCTCCGTCTGCCTCAGTAACCTTTTTGGTATTGCCAAGGTCATCATATTCGTAGGTATATGCATAGCCGGTCTGACCCGGATACTTGATGTTTTTCAGTCTGTTCAGATTGTCGTATACATAGGTAGTCTCATAGTCTTCCTGATCCTTCTCAAGCTCCAAATTGCCATTTTTGTCATAGCTGTAGGAGGTTTTGTAGCCGTATGGGTCTGTTATAGTCTCCAGCCTGTCATTGTTGTCATAGCTGTATATGGTTGTAGGCTGTATACCTCCTATAGGCAGCACTCTGCTGCTTGTCTGGCTTATCAGGTTGCCGTTTTCGTCATAGTTGTATATGGTATATCTGTCGATGTCATAGCTTCCGGGAAATATGACGAAGGTCGCATTGCCTCTGTTGTCATAGGTTGTGTTAGTCATATTGAACTTAGGGTCAATCATAGTTGTGAGTCTTCCCATTGAGTCAAAGTAGTAGTGATAAGGGTCATTGCCCTCTTCAGATACTGCCTGATACAGTGGGTAGCCGCTGTTGTCAAAGGTGGTCGTAGCTCCATCAGGGTCTGAAACTGAAGCAATAAGCCCTTCCGGTGTAAAGCTGTAATCTGTTGTGACTTGAACCCTTTGTCCATTGTCAGTGACGTATCTTACTTCTCTATCCAGGTTATTGTTGCCGTCATAGTACAGATTGGTCTGATTTCCTTCGAAATCCCGTATGTATTCCAGAAGGTAGTCGTTCTTGTATCTGTACTCCATGTACTTTGTATCAGGTCTTGTGTATTTGATGACAAAACCAAGGGCATTATAGTCATAGCTATGGGTTTTACCCATTCTGTCCATTCGCGTATTTATGTCACCTTTTGCATTGTGTGTATAGCTTTCAGATATGCTGTCAGGGTACTTCTTGTTTGTCAGCCATAGCTTGTCATTATAGCTGTAGTAGTATGGGTAGCCCTTCCCATCTGTAAAGGTTGTAACTTCTGCTGAGTATTGAAGCTTTACAGGCACATTCTTACCGTCATACTGAGTCTGAACCCTGCCGCTTCCGTCATATCCGTTGGTGATGCCTATGATGCCGCGGGCATTGGTCAAGGTCTGCAGCCTCTGCTTGCCGTCATAGCTGTATACAGTCTCATAGCCCTCCGGGTCTATATATGATGCTAAAGTATTTGCCCCGGAGTCATAGGTGTAGTTTACAGCCGAGCCGTCAGGCATGGTGACGGTTCTGATGTTGCCGCTCCACTGGGTATCTGAATCATAATAGTCAAAGGCTATCATCCTTGCTGCAGCATCTTTGATGGTAGACTGCCAATCGTTGTCGTTGTACTCAACGATGGTCTCGTTGTTGTTCTTATCAAGTATCTTGGTCAAAAGACCGGTATTGCTAAACTGATATCTGATATTATCAGCAGTTTTTATCTCATAGTAATCACCTGTTTTCGTCAGCACGTCATAGACAGGCGCACTTGTCTTATATACGCCGCCTTGCTGCCTGAAGTATATTCTGCTTCCGTCTCCTGTGTTGTAGCCTATGGTGCCGTCGTTGTAGAAGAACAGGTATTTATTGAAGCTGTAGTCCCATTTATCTCCGAGAGGACTCTTCCTGTTCTCAACTATAGAGCTGTGGCTTCTTACAAGAGCTATATCCAAGTTGTATGATGAGTAGCCAAAATCTACATTGGAGTATGCAAAGTTTCCGTTGTGCGGATTTATGAACTGTCCTACAAGCTCGGTGTTTACAGGCTGGCTTCCTGCTGTCATATCCTTCAGCTCGATTGCCGGTGTTATCTGCTGTGGCTGCTTGTAGCTGAGAGCCTTGCTTTTGTCGGTGAGCACAAACAGCTTTTGTCCTACGGTAAGGGCTTCTTCACTAAGCTTGTTCAGCTGGCTTATCTCTGTATATTTGCCGCCTGCATTGAGGTAGTGCTTTGACAGCCTTTTCAGTGTATCTCCCGGCTGTACCTCGCCTACAACAAACTTTGAGGTCTGCTTAGTCTCGTTCAGCACTTCTTCATAGTACGGCTCCGGCGGCGGTATCAATGGATCCTCTGATACAGGTACAATAAGATGCTCCAGCTTGACATTGGCTTCTATCCAATAGGTCTTGTCCACCTGCAGGTCAAATTTCTCAGTCTCCCAGTCAAGGATGCCGAAATTCTCCTCAACTATGGTACCTGATGGTCCGTCCGGCATCAATTTATATTCTATAGTAGCCTTATTTTCACCTGATTCAGGACTTCCGCCCTCTAGGGTCGCTTTTGCATAGGCTGTACCTGTTTGCATTTTGTCGTCACGTTCAAGAACAAGCTCCAGGTCGCCTTGTTCTATAGGGATTACTACAATGGGTTCTTTGTTATATGTAATTTTTAGGTATGGCCACATACTGCTAGTTTTATAGTCTGTTGAACGGAAGCAATCAGCCGAATTACTTTCATCCTGCATTTTCATTCCAAGCACGAAATTATCCCTAGTTACCCATGTGTTCATCATTTGTGTTACATTAAGCTTATACCAGCCCACATAACTGGTTATTGGCACGGTCAATATCGTATTGCCTGGTTGAGGCTGATTTGTCCATGTTAAGTTATTGATTGAAGTATTCTCCGGCAGCTCCCATACATTCATCTGCCTTGTACTAGATGACCAATGTGTATACTTATATAAACCAATTTCAGCTGATATGATTCCTTCATTTTGCTTAACTGCATCAGGTATATCAAATTTAATATATCCTCTTGTTTTCCCTTTGGCATCTGACCCATTAGTGCTCTTAATGCCATTATCATATCCAACATATATGTATTCTTCATCATAGTGAGTTAACCAGGGCTTATATACCTGCGTAAAGTTATCATCTACCATATCTTTATCCTTTGAATACTCTACCCCTATACTAGGGTCAATTCTTACAGGATAAACTCTTGCAGGGTCATCCAGCCATTGCTTGTCCGCAGTTACAGTTACAATGTTTTTACCTTTCTCTTGGCTGAGCTGCATGGATAGGTTAAAGCTCTGGCTGCCTTCTTTGTCCTCCATGAAAGGAGCAGACAGAGTAAATACAGGCTCTCCGGACTTTTGGTCAACAACCAGTACCAGATTCTCCTGTTGTATCACATCCGCCGGGCCTTTGACATCCAGTTCATATATAAATACCGGTTCGTCAATGCTGCGGTTCAATATGATATCTTCTTTCACGCCGTTGAAGTCTACAGTGTATAGATGCTCAACACCACTCTCTGTTCCCTGATACAAAACACTGCTGCCTTCTACTGCCATGTTCTTTGTAGTCGCATCCTTGGATGTCATCTCAACAGATATGTTGTCCTTCTCCACCTTTATGGAGCCGGTCTCTTTATCTTCACCTGCAAAGAAAACGTCAAAAGCTCCCAGCTTGTTCTTATGGGAGTACTCGCCGGTTTCCAAAGGCACCAAGGTATTGTCTATATCAATGAGGTTCCCCTTGTTATCCTTTATGTGTATAGGTGACATGAAAACCGCAGTAGTATATGTTCCGTCCTCATTCTGATAGGTTTTTGAGTTCTCAGTCCTGCTTTCAATTATCTCTTTTTTGCCCTTCCACCTATCAAGGGCATCCTCCTTTTTCACCAGTCCGGGAGGAAGCTTATGAAGCTTCTCGGTTTTTGCCATAGCAGCCTTCGGCAGCTCCTTTTTCACCAGTTTTGCTCCGTTGTCTGCAGCGGGATTTTTGCCTGCGCTGTCTGCAAAAACTCCCAAGGTGCTTTGGAGTAAAAAGACTATGATAATCACATAGCTTATTATCCTTCTAAAGGTTTTTTTGTTAAACAATTTACGTCCCTCCCCAAAATACATTTTACCCTGCTAATAAATTTACATAAATTATTCCAAGTCATAATTTAACATATTATAACATAATATTACATTCCTATTTCTACAGACTCACAAAAACAGTGCTTTAGCACTACTTCGACGTAATTTTGCATAGGTATTTAGTCCTACAGAAGTAGTCCTCAGGCACCATTTGTAGGTTTATTGTCAATTTAAGTCGAAAATGTAAAAAACGACCGGCAGATGCCGGTCGGTTTTTACTATACTTTTATCTTCCTTGTGCCATATTTCTTTCTGCAATCTCGATTGCTTTTCTTACCATGTTGCCGCAGTCTCTTGAGCTTACGCTGCCCCAGCCTTCGCTTTGAACTATGCTGTCAACGCCAAGCTCTCTGGCTATTTCATATTTCAAGTTCTCTGACATTAGTCCTCTTCTACTCATTTTTCACCCTCCTCAGTGTTATTCATATTTCAGGTAACACTTTCTCGACAGCTGAAGTTATAACTTTTGTCATTATGAACTTGTCGGGCTGCTGTCACTATTATTGTGTGCAGTTTGAGAAAGTTTATATCATGTAATTGATGGTGTTAATGAGTAAAATGTCCGAGTCTATTGTGTCAAGGTTCCGTTATCTTCTTTTATTATCTTCAATATGTTCTCTTCATTTCCATTTTCTGCATTTATGTAGACGAAATAGTCATTATCCTTGTATTTGCCTTTGAATTCATAGCAAAGCTGTTCGCGGTTTCCGGGAAGCGGTATTATCGCCAGCTTCACTCTGTTTACAGTCAATCTTTGACTCAGCTTTGCTCTGGCTTGTGCTTCTGTAAGCTTGGGAGTAAGGTTTTTTCTATCCTTCGGCGCCATCAGATAGCTGTATGAGTCAAAGCCTACCACCTCGCCATTGTCGCGGGCTACTTTCACCTTCAGCATGTCAGGATATAGAAGCACTCCTTCCTTGGTTACTCCTATGAAGGTCATCATTGTTGTATTGTCTTCGTTCAGATAATAGGTTTCCACCAAGTCTCCGAAGCCTTGTTCCTTTAGAAACGCTTTTGCCTTTGCGGAGGCTTCCTCGTTCGAGAGCGTCTTCTCCAAAACATCTCTGGAGTTCAGCATCCAAAGTACGTGTCCTCCGGTTTTTGTTATATCAATATTAATTTTATAATCCGCATTCTCTCCCTTTGGTGTCACTTCCAGACCGTAGGTATTGATTCTGCCGTTGCCGGAGCTTACCTCCCTTATGCTCCCAACCTGTTTCTCGCCTACAAATCTTCCGGCGGTTTCCTTGGCTTTATCCATGTCTACCTTCTCACCGGAAAGACCTTTCGGCTTTCCTTCTATTACGTTATCAGAGAAGGGTCCGTCATAAATAAGAGTAGGATAGTCTGTGTATATCTGGTCCATCTTGCCGAAGTTTACATCGACTGCATTTTCAGATGCTCTCTTCAGTATCAGCTTACCCTGCTTCCTTATCTCCCCAAACCTTAAATCGCCTTGTGCAACTTTTTCTTCCATCCTGTAGAGCTCCAGCAGCAGCGTTTCAGCGTAGTCCTTCAGCTTCTCTATCTGTCCGAACTGTTCATCCGTCATCAGTTTGTTGGCAGCGTTCTGCTTTGAGATAGAGTATGTGAAGTCACCAACCTGACTTAAGTATTTAGCTGTCTTGCTAAGAGAAGTATGGCTTATGGGAAGCTGACCCAGGTTTTCAGCGGCAGACATCGCCTGCATCCACACCTGTGACATCAATGTATTGCTTTGTACTGTGGAGTTTGTCACCTCCACCTTATCCAACAAAACCTTTATATTCTCTACCTCTGTTACCATCTCTTCAAATCCACGCTGATATGTGTTCTGTAAAAATATCTGGTACTGCTTTCTTTCCTTCCATGTGTTGTATCCGAAGAATACTGCCAGTATCAGCATTGCAGAGAGCACCACCGTAACCTTATGGTACTGTTCCCTGGATAGCTGCATCTTGAATAGCTTCATATTTCTCCCCCCTATTTAGCGAAATAGTGTTTACCGATAACCTTGATTACCGGCCGCGAATATATCCAGTTGTTTGTAGTCTTCGCAGGATTATAGTAGTATATTGCTCCGCCCGAGGGATCCCAGCCATTCAGTGCATCTCTGGCTGCCTTTATCGACTCTTCTCCTGCCACCAGATTTATTTGTCCGTCTGCTACCGCAGTAAAAGCTCCCGGCTGATAAACGACACCTGCTATGGTGTTAGGAAATTTGGGGTCATCTACTCTGTTCAGTATACACGCCGCAACTGCCACTTTGCCTATATAAGGCTCACCTCTGGCTTCTCCGTGTACTGCCTTTGCCAGAAGAGTTACATCGTTGCTTCTGGTTACCGTTCCTCTTGTTGGTGTCTTCTTAGGCTCATAGATGCCTATTGCTTTTGCAGTAGCATCACCAACTATGCCGTCTGCTTTGAGGCCGTGCTTCCTCTGAAAGCTTACGACAGCTGATCTGGTTCTCCAGCCGTATATGCCGTCCACAGTTCCCTTGTAATAGCCCCAATTCTTAAGCCTGGTCTGCACAGTTTTTACCTGAGTGCCTCTGGAGCCATACTTCAGCAATATAGAGCCGGCAGTGTCGCTGTAGTTGTTATTTGAAAAGAAGTCGTTGTATGACAGCACTCCAAAAATAGTGTAGATTACTAGAATTATTATGTATGGAGTATATCGTTTCAGCTTGTTATTAAACATGTGCCCACCTCCTGCGATTATTTTTTGTAAAGCCTAGATAATTATTCATAATAAGGAATGCATGGCTTTTACAATATTTTCAATTCTGTGCACTTTATTGTATTTGTGCATGAAAAAAGCACGTATTTCTACGTGCGGGTCGGCATGGCACAGCTCGGGACGCTGTGGGCAGCGTCCCCTACATGGGCGGACACATGGGTCCGCACCCTACAAGCTATCGTTGTCCTATCTGTGCTATTTTTTGATTCATGGATTTTGCTATTTCAAATATCTTAAATTTTAGTTTAACAGGAGTTTCACTTTCTGTCTTTGAGGCTGTAAGCAGTTCAAATTCTTCCTCTGTAAGAGATTCTTTAAGTTCATCCATGGTATCCTCAGGCACTACTCCATGGGCAATATCTATAAAGCATAAAGGAGGAAACATCACGCACCACCAGTTTTGTCCTTCGCCTTGTCCCAGCACTACCTTGAGAGCTTGGTAGTTCCCCGCCGGCAGAACCAGATTGCCGTATACCTTAGTAGGGAAATCAAAGCTTCCCAGCATCGCTTGAGCTCCATAGCTTTTATTTTCCTGCTTCACCACTTGGTTTGCAATATCCTCAATTAAGCCCAGATTTGACTCTATCACTGACTCAACCTCTGATACATCCTTTAAATCTTCAAACTTAGGAGACATCTGTCTTATGACCTCATCCCGAACCTTCCTCTTCAGGGCTTGGTCCTCCATGGAGTCACTGTTTGCCACAATGTGAAGCCTTATCAGCTTGTCCGCTACATCAGCCAGCTCTTTGTCGGTATTAATATATACATAATTTATGATTCCGAATACAAAAAACATTACCAAAAAGAATATGCCTGACTTCTTAATCCAAGTTTTCATATGTATACCTCCCAAAATAGCGGGCGGGCATGTAAACCCGCCCTGTATTTTCTATTATTGTCTTGTCAATGGAGTCTTATGCAAAATTGGGATTATATATTTGACTCACTTTTCTACTCTATTACGCCAACTCTTCTTATGACAGCGTCTGCCTTAATATCTACAACTATGTTGTTTTCAAAGAAATTATCATAATCCTTCTCTATGGTTTTATATATATTGGGGTGGTACTTCCTTATAAATGAAGAGATTCCGATAAGGTCTACTTTGTATTCCTTCTGAAATTTCCTTACTAAGTCTTCTCCCCTTTTCTCTATGTTTTTTTCTATTGCTGTCTCTGCCTTGTTTAAGACTTCCTGGTCAAGTAGATTTCTTCCCCATATATACTCCTCTGAGCTTCCTTCAGCGTCCATGCTGAAGGTAATATATATCTTATCCCCTTCAACCTTGGTAAGCTCCATTTTTGTTTTAAATTCATAATATATGAAGGGCAGCTTGACACCCTCATGCTCTCCTTCAATAAGGCCTCCATTGGCTTCATCCCTCAACCAGTTAAGAGTTTCGCATTCCCGGTCGTCCAAATTGCCTATCAGCTTATAGTTCTTTATAACCCTTGCTCCGGATACCTTTATCTCCTCCTTAGCCGGCTTTATAACGGGTATTATGACGTTGCCCTCAGTATCGGTCAGCTCGTTGTACATGTCATAGGCAGGCACCTTCAATATACTGCTTTGGTAAAGGTTATTGTCTGCCACCCCTGCAATATATGTTGCCAGAAACTTAGTAAATACAGGCTTTACCTTAAAGACCTCCTCCGTTCTGCCAGGCACTGCAAAGACATACATGTTTCTATGGAACTCATGGGATCTGCCGATAGCATCCAGAACCTCCCTAAATAGAATATCATCCTTCAGAATATCATCTCCAAAAAGCAGTATCCTTGTATGCTGGAAGGACAGCTTCTTGTCCATGCGCTCATACATTTGGTTCAAACCAAAGGTAAAAATCTCAGACATTGTCTTGTAGGTGTTGAAGGTTTCTCCTCCGCCGTCCTTTAGAGAACTGACAATGGGTGAAGCAAAGTTTATGGCATATTTGTCATCAGGATGGACCTTTTCTTCCTCTTTCACCTTATCCACTCCTATGCCAAGTACAAAGATTCTATCCTCAATCTCCACCTTGTCCCAGCAGCCTGCCAGCAAAAGGACACACAGAAGAACAGCTGCAAGCTTAAAACTCCTCATCTCTTTTCACCCCCTGCCGTCTTAATGCTGCAATCACCAGTGCAAAAATTGGTACCCCATATACGAAGATGGGGCTTACATACTTAAATCCCCAACTGCCCCATTCATACAGCTCTGCAAGGCCTGAAGGCTGGAGAGCCAGGTAATATATCACTATCAGCAAAGGCAGAGCATACTGTTTATGCTCCTTTGTGTTTATAACCTTGGAAAGGGAATATGTAACTATGAAGAAGCCCGTTATTACCGTGGTGAATATTGTTATTACCCATATGGATAGTATGACTCCATCCAGACGCTCAATAAACAAGCCGGGAATGTTAATATTTCTTATATAAATAAGCAGCGGCCATATGGCTTTGGTAGCAGATTTTGCTCCAAAGGCGCTAAGGCAGATTACTGAGATGCTTACATAGAAGAAGGTTATGAATACCAGCGCCCAAGTCACTGACTTTGATGCCTTCTCAGGCTTTTTCATGAAGCCCATGTAAAACAATATGTATTCCATGCCTCGGAAAGCGAAGGGCACGCGTGGAATCATGCGCATAAATTTTATATCCAAATCGCTTACAAGGGGCAGAAGATTTGATAAATCCAACTCAGGAAGACCGGGCAGCAGTACCAGAAAGAAAGGTATGAAAAGCAGCGGAAAGGTTATCTCCACTATTCTCGCTACTGATTCCACCCCTCCTCTTACTACATATACGCATACTGCTATCAATGCGAAAATTATTATCTCCGTGGGCGTTCTGGGAAGAAGAAACATCTTTGCTACCTCTGTGAACTCCCTTATCTCATAGGCAAGATTTATCATTATATATGAGGCTATGAGAAGTACGAGAATTTTGCCGGGAATCACTCCGATAATCTCCTGTATATATTCAGGGAAGGTCTTTCCCGGGAATCTGCGGCCTAATCTCACCAGCAGCAAGCCCACAAATATATGAACCAAGCCCAATATCCCTATTATCAGCCAGCCGTCATTGCCGCCATATTTGGCTACTATATGTACAAAATTGAATATACCTACTCCTATCACAGTCATAATGACTATCATAGCAAGCTGATAGGGAGAAATCATATCATTATTTCTTATCATGCTTGTCAGCCCCCTGACTCTCGTCTTTTTTGTCCTTACTATTGTATATCTCGCTTCTATTGTTATTTAATCTTATCTTGTCATTGGCCACTCCCAAGGGACGTCTTCTCATCATAAAAATAGGCAGTCTGACCAAGGTATCCTTCAAATCACTGGGGGTAAGGGATACAAAGGGTGATAGGTACGGCATCCCAAAGCTCTTCAGCCTGACCAGGTGTCCAAGCATTAGAAGCAGTCCCAATATTATGCCGTATAAGCCTAAGAAGCCTGAGGCAAATATCAGCAGGAACCTGAATAATCTGAAAGCATTGGAAAATGTATAGTCCGGTATAGAGAAGGATGAAATGGCAGTAACAGCAACAATTATTACCATAATCGGACTGACTATGCCCGCTTCTACCGCAGCCTGGCCTATTACAAGACCTCCTACTATGCCTACAACTCCGCCGACCAAGATAGGTAGCCGTACACTTGCCTCCCTCAACAGCTCAAAGGTAAGCTCCATTATAAGGGCTTCTACTACTGCCGGGAAGGGAACTCCCTCTCGTGCTGCCGCTATGGAGAGCACAAGCTCAGAGGGAAGTATGCCCGGATGATAGGAGGTTACCGCTATATACAAGGCCGGCATAACCAGGGACAGGGTACCTGCTACAAATCTCATTATCCGCAGTACAGTTGCAGGAATCCATCTTATGTAGTGGTCCTCAGATGCATGGAAGAAGCTGTTGAAGGTAGCCGGTGCTATAAGCGCAAAGGGTGTATTGTCCATCATTATTGCCACCTTGCCTTGAAATAAAGCCGCTGCCACCTTGTCAGGCCGCTCTGTAGCCTTCATCTGTGGGAAAAGTGAGTAGGGATTGTCCTCTATCAGTTCCTCAAGATAATTACTGTCAAGCAAGCCGTCAATGTCTATGGTCTTGAGTCTTCGCTGCACTTCTTCCACAAGCTCCGTCTGAGCTATATCCTCAATATAAAATATGCCTATATCAGTAGTGCTTCTTCGTCCTACCTGCATTTGCTTAAGCTTTAGTCTGGGGTCTCTTATGCGTCTTCTTACCAGTGCGCTGTTGAACCTATAGGTCTCTGTAAATCCATCCCTGGGACCCTTAACGGATGACTCAGTGCCGGGTTCAGATACACCTCTTGCCGGCCAGCCCTTCACTCCCAAGACAAGTATCTTAGCAGTTCCATTTATCAGCAGCACCGCGTCGCCTATAAGTACGGCAAGCACTGCATCATCAAGGTTGTCAATTTCCTTAAGCTCAGGAGTCGGTATGGAGCCGTATTTAACCAGGTTAAAAAGCTCATTGCCCAACTCCGGTGCATCCGGCGGAATCTCTCTTGCATGGTACATCAAGTCAGCCAGCACAGATTCATTGATGAATTCCTTGTTTGCCAATCCGTCCGTAAAGATAAGTGCAAATTCAAGGTCCTGCTTCGCACCTACTCTGAATTCCTTGTAGATTACATCATCGCAGTCCTTTAGAATCGTTCTTATCTTCTTAAGGTTTTCATCCAGACTGGTAGTGCTTTTTATTTTATAGTTCTCATTCTTTGTTTTCTCAGCCTTTTTTCTTCTAGTGAACAGTCCCATCAGTCTACCTCCAAATCAGGTTTTAAGCAGCTAAAGCTTTGAGATTGCATAAAGTATAAAAGGAGCTATAAGGTGCAATACCCCCATAGCCATAGTAACCGCAGCATCTCTTTTATATTTAAGGCTTTTAAAAATCGGGTAATCCCAGAAAATCAGAAATAAGCCTATTATCAAGATTGCAAAGAAGACACTGGTATCATAAAAATTCTGTAAATTTCTTATAATGGCTTCTATCATCAAACCAACTCCTCCGGAAATTTGGTGCATTCATCTGATATGCTATTTTTTGCAACAATGTTATAAGATATACATTATTGAGTATTTTTGAGAAAACAAAAAGCCCGGCACATTATGTACCGGGTTATATCCTTACTATTTAAATATGAGATTGTTAATTATGCGGGCTTGCACATAGGCCAGCCCTACTCGCAGCAGCTGTAACCTATTATATATGTATGTATAATTCCTGTTTCGAAGCTTATAAATACTTCTCTACAAACTGTATGTCGCTTATTTTGTCTACATCGTTTCCGACTTCAGGGTACTCCGATATTATAACTGCACCCTTGATGCCCAAAAGTCTCTCGCTTTTCTTTTGAACAGCTTTAATGGTCAGAACTCCCAAAGCCAGCCTTATCAGGAAGCCGAAGCCCAGCACCATAGCCATTTTAGCAGGGCTCTTCCTGTACTCCAGCATCTGCTCTACAAAGTCCTTGCATCTATCCTTTGCGGCAGGGTTAAACAGGAATATGTTCCCTCCTGTAAACTGTCCCTCCCACAGTCTTGCATAAGTGCGCTTTACCTCTGGATATTTCTTATCGTTTACCTTTTTATTAACAACAGAATAGCATAAGTCCGCCTCCGCATCCAGTGACTTCCGGATAAAGTCCTCCAAGGCCTCTACCGTCAGCATCGGAATATCAGAGGTAGCTATAAGCACCTGAGAATCACCCTCAAAATGCTCCAAAGCAAGAAGTGCATTTTCTACTATAGAATCAGTACCTTCAATAATGTAGTCAATCCTGTTACCCAATATAGAGCTTAGCTCCTCCTTGGGACCTACAACTGCAATTTTATCAATCATGCTTGAGCTTCTCAGAGTATCAATTATATACTCTATCATATATTTGTTCTTAAGCTTTAAAAGTGCCTTGTTGTGAATTTTTATAGCAGTTTCATTCTGAATACCGCTGTCTGCTACATTTGGGTTTGTCTTTTTGTCCCCTGCAAGTACTATTACATTCATATATACTTCCTTCTTTCCTTCTTTACTGTCTGATAAGTAAAAAACTATGCATTCTCGCTTTCCATCATTTTCAATATGGACTTCTCTGCATTTTCTATATGATTCCTTGCCAGTCTTTCTGCCTTTTTTACATCTCTTTCTGATATAGCCTCCACAATCTCATAGTGTTCTCTTGCTGTTTCCTTGGACTTGTTCACCTTCTTGTGATATAGCTCCCTGAATCTCTGCACCTGTTCCCTTAAATTGCTGTTAAGCTGTATAAGGCGTTCGTTCCTGCTTGCCCTGAACATTGCTTCATGAAACTCTACATCCCTTTGTATAAGCTCCTCAACATTTTCTTCTATGGCCTTATGGAACTCATGAGCTGCCACCTCCAGCTCTTCAATTTCTGCATCATCTATTCTGATGGAAGCAAGACCTGCAGCCAAGCCCTCCAGTGCAGCCCTAATCTCCATAACCTCTGTCAAATCCTTAACCGATAGGTCTGCCACAAATGCACCCTTCCTTGGAAGCATTATCACCAAGCCTTCAAGCTCCAGCTTTCTTATAGCTTCTCTGACAGGAGTCCTGCTGACTCCAAGTCTTTCAGCCACCTGTACCTCCATAAGCCTCTCACCGGGCTTCAGATCACCTGATATTATAGCATTGCGAATAGTTTCAAATACAATCTCTCTTAGAGGTTTATACTGGTCCAGTTTTATTTCAAAAACATCCTTATCCATTATTCATCCCTCCCGTCAAAGGTCTTGACTACAAAGACCTCGTTGACCAAAGTCTTTATATTATCATATGCGCCATAAGCTGCAGACATATCAGAGAATATTCCAAAGACCGTCGGTCCGCTTCCGCTCATCAGGCTGCCTATTGCACCGTATTCCAAAAGCCTTTGCTTAAGCTCCGGGATTATCGGGTGCAGCTTGGTGGTTACAGTCTCCAGAACATTGCCCATTTTGCTGCATATACCAGTAAGATTTTGCTCATCAATTGCCTTCATCATACCTGCTATATCAGGTCTTTCTTTTATTTCATCAAGCCTTAAGCTCTGGTAGACCTCCTTGGTGGATACCCCTACACTTGGCTTTGCCAGCAGTATGTGGCAGTCAGGGATGCTTTTTATGACGGTGAGTCTTTCCCCTAAGCCTTCAGCAAGACAGGTTCCTCCTTGTATGCAGAAGGGAACGTCCGCTCCCAGCTTTCTACCGGCATCCATCAGTTCTGTCTTGGACAGCTTTAAATCCCAGGCCTTGTTAAGAAGCTTCAGCACTGCCGCAGCGTCTGTGCTTCCGCCCGCCAAGCCTGCCGCCACGGGTATTCTTTTCTCTATATGAATATTGGCTCCTCTTTTTACGTTGTATTTGGTGCTTAGATAATGAGCAGCCTTATATGCTATGTTTGATTCATTTAATGGTATCTTTGAAGAATTGGAGGTAATCTTTATACCATCCCATGTGCTTTTAACAGTTATAGTATCATAGAGAGCAATAGTCTGCATAATCATTGATACATCATGGTAACCATCCGGTCTTTTTCTTAGAACGTCCAGTGCAAGATTAATCTTTGCAGGGGCTTTGACTTCATAAGTCATGTTTTCACTCTCCAGCCTTTGAATTTCTTTATTTCCATTGTATTATATTTTTTGGAAATAGAAAAGCGGAAGTTTTCACTTCCGCCAATTTCACATGTCTGATGTGTTTATTTGCTTGCTCTTACATTCTTCAGTATCATAATCTGCATGCCTTGTGTTATCTTGCTTGGGTTCTCTATGGCATTCAGCTTCACCAGAGCATCTACTGTAGTGTTGTATCTCTTCGCTATGCTCCAAAGAGTATCGCCCTTTTGAACCAGATAGATTGTTACTGCCGGAATTCTGCTTTGATCCAGAGTAATTCCCTCTACCTCTTCAATCTTATTTACGATTCTCTTATCAGTTTGCTTGTAAGCGCTGGCTGATACTCCCAATACCACTCTGACCTCAATCATGGTGCTGTTCATTGGCGAGAAGGTCAGACTGTCAATGCTGCATTTAACCTCACACTGCATGCCAAGTCTGAGTCCGGGTATATCAACATAATGTCTGAAAGGAACCTGGTCCTTCAGACTGCAGGTCGGTTCGCCGCTGAAGGAAGACATATATATGGCATCTGTCTCCAAAACACCTTCAACCATAACTCTGTCATCAAGTATCTTCAATTCGTTGACAACAGGAACTGCATTTACATAGCATACCTTTTCAATTTCAGGATCTCCATGGCCTATGGATATACTTTCCTTCAGTACTGTGTTGGAATGACCCTTGCCGACAAATTCATTCATTTTAACTGTATCCTTGGTCATCTCAATCACGTTTGTCGGACTGTAAGCATCTATCACAGCCTCTTCCTCTGTATCCCTGTAAACCTTGGTGCTGACATTTATAGCTGCTTCTACTGTCAGTATCTTCTTCTGACCTTCATCATTTTCTACTGCTTCTATATAGAACTGTCCCGGAGCTGCCTCAGTTACACAGTCCATATTTCTTTCTGCAGCAGGAACCTCTATGTATTGGTTAAAGGGTATCTCAAACTCCAGATATTTAATTGTGTTTTCTTCGTCATCTCCGGAATACAGCACATTGATTCCTATCAAGCCGGACAGCTCTACCTTGCCGTCGCTAATCTTATCATCCTTAAGCAATACCTTGTAGTTTGACTTAAGAATCCTTTGAACTGCAGGATCCTCAGGAGATATTATAAGCTTATCTGTAATGTTGTATTGATCTCTGTTGTATGAAACCACTTGCTTTGCCTTGCATGGCTCTCGAAGTATCTGAATGTCCGGCAGACCTCTTACATCAGAAGCCAGCTCCAGATCAAAAAGCTCTTCTATCTTGCAGATAAAGTCTATTATCCCTTTCAGGTTCAGCTTTCTTGAGTTGATTATTGAACAGTCCATATGTTGTACAATGGGCTCTACAAATTCCTTCATTTTCGGCTTTACGCCCGGCATATCAATAGCTATAGACAGGTTTAAAGGCATTTCCATACTGTGCATCGGCTTACCTTCCATGTCTGCTTCATAAAGTATGTTAATCATTACCTGACCATTTACAAGTACTTTGTCTGATAGAACCTCGCAGTCCTTTATCAATACGGCAGCTGTCGGAGCAAGTATTTTGTACACATCCGGATTTACATCCGGTACATTTATATCTTCCTCAACTACCTTGCTGTATACGTTTTCGCCAACTATTCTGCAAACCTTTAAAGGGTTCTTTATTAGTTCGAGTGGCATGAGATTCCCCCTCCTATATATAGTTTGTTTCTATAAATGTATATGAGACGAGACAGAAATTATGCTAATAATTTCAGCAGCAGTACCCGGATGTAAAGGTCATTTCGATAGCTATATAATTTATATTTCTCCTTCTCATGCAGTATGTTATTTTTTCTAAGTTTTTTTAATATATATAGTACAAATTTATAAAGGAGGTATCTATATGAAGAATAAGGCATCTCTGGCCAATAAGGTACTCATAGCTTTAATATCCGGTATTATCTTCGGGCTCATAGCTCATGCGTTTTTTCCAGCCGGACTGAATGATTTTCTCATAAAGTGGATTCTGAATCCGGTTGGCAGCATATTCTTAAGAGGAATTAAAATGATTGTGGTTCCATTGGTGCTCTGCTCCCTAATCTGCGGTGCGGCAAGCATCGGAGATGTAAAAAAGCTAGGCAGAGTCGGCGGCAAGATTATGGTCTACTATCTGCTGACCACAGCCTTTGCAGTCACTATAGCCCTGATATTCGCCAACATGGTAAACCCCGGTTTAGGCCTGAATCTTACTCTGCCTACAGAATATAAAGCCGCTGAGGCTCCTTTTATCATGGATGTGTTTGTCAATATGATTCCGACCAATCCTATTGAGTCATTGGTAAAGGGAGAAATGCTACAAATTATAGTTTTTGCCATAATATTCGGTGTGTGCCTTACTCTGATAGGCGAACGTGTAAAACCGCTTCTTAATACGATTAGCCATATAAACGAAATCATGATAAAGATAATCGGCATCATTATGCTGACAGCTCCATACGGCGTTTTCGCCTTAATATCAAAGGTATTCATATCCCAGGGCTTGGAGGTTCTTCTGCCTCTCATTAAATACACTGTCACCATTTTAATCGTGCTTCTTCTGCAGGTTCTGCTGGTCTATGGCTCTGCTTTGAAGTTCCTTGGCAAGGTCAATCCCTTGAAGTTCTTCAAGAAGTATTGGAGTGTCATGATAGTTGCCTTCAGTACCTCCAGCAGCAACGCGACCATACCGGTAAACATGGATGTCTGTCACAAAAGGCTGGGAGTTCCTGAGTCCATCACAAGCTTCACCATTCCGCTGGGTGCAACAGTCAATATGGATGGAACAGCTATCATGCAGGGTGTTGCAGCCGTATTCATCGCTCAGATATTTGGACTTGATTTGTCCCTCCAGCAGCAGCTTATGATAATACTCACTGCTACCCTTGCATCTATCGGTACAGCTGGTGTTCCCGGTGCAGGTATTGTAATGCTGGCTATGGTGCTGCAGCAGGTTGGTATTCCTCTGGAGGGAATAGCTATTGTCCTTTCTGTAGACCGACTGATTGATATGTGCCGCACAGTAGTAAATGTAACCGGCGATGCGGTAGGCACAGTAGTAGTATCAAACAGTGAGAAAGAGTTGGATTTGGAAGTGTATAATTCATAAAAAAGACGTGGACTAAATCCACGTCTTTTATGCTTAAAAGCAATATTTACAGTCTATTCTTCTCTTAATAGCCCCGTTACTTCAAACAGCTTGAAAAGCAGGCTTACCACTATAGAGAGCACTGTAGCTAGTGCCATACCTGTCAACTGTACAGTACCTATTTGTACATGTGCCCCGCTTAAGCCTATAATCAGCACTACAGATGTAAGTACAAGGTTTTTAGGCTTGCTGTAGTCTACCTTAGACTCTACCAGCATTCTTAAGCCTGAAGCTGCTATAGTTCCGAAAAGCAGCAGAGAAACACCGCCCATTACAGGCTGCGGTATTGTCTGTATCGCTGCAGACAGCTTACCAAAAAAGGATATTATTATAGATATTACTGCCGCTCCTCCTATAACCCATGTACTGTATACCTTAGTTATTGCCATAACCCCTATATTCTCGCCGTAAGTGGTTGTAGGAACAGAGCCGCATAGGCCGGATAGGGCAGTAGAAACCCCGTCTCCCAGAAGAGAACGGTGCAAGCCCGGGTCCTTGGCAAGGTCTCTTCCCACTATGTTGCTGGTTACTATCAAGTGGCTTATATGCTCTGCAATGACAACTAAGGTAGCCGGAAGCATTGTCATAATAGCTGATATATTAAATACCGGTCTGTAGAAGATTGGCATTTCGAAAAAATCTGCCTTGCCTACAGCGCCGAAATCTACAAGATTTACTCCAAGCGAAACCGCATAGCCTCCGATTATACCTATAAGTATCGGTATTATCCCCAGAAAGCCTCTGAATACAACAGAGCCAATTACAACTATTGCAAGGGTTACTATTGAAACAGTCAGTACTGCCGGATTCATATATAGCTCAGGGTTATTCGGGTCCAATACCAGACCTGCCATTTTAGCTGCGGTCGGTGCAAGCTCTAACCCTATAATTGCAACGATAGCACCCATTGCAGCAGGAGGAAATACTATGTCAATCCACTTTATACCTGCATATTTTACGATAAATGCTACTGCCATAAAAACTAATCCTGCGGCAACGAAGCCTCCCAGCGCTGCATTATAGCCTTGAGAAGCTAATATCACAAAGGTCGGAGATAAAAAGGCAAAGCTGGAACCAAGGAATGAAGGTATCTTTCCCTTGGTAATGAAAATGAAGATCAGCGTACCGATACCATTTAATAATAGTACCGTTGATGGTTCAATCTTAAATAGCATTGGCACCAATACTGACGCCCCAAACATTGCGAATAGGTGTTGAAAGCTCAACGGTATACTTTGCGACAAGGGTGGTCTCTCATCTACTTGAATAACTCTTTTGCTCATAGCTAATCTCCCTAAAAAAATAATATCTTTGATAGTATACCATTATTTCGATAAATTGTCTCAAAAGAAAAACCACCAGCTTGTGGTGGTTTTTATTTAAGAATTACATTGTTATTACTGTACCGGCTTTGCCTTCTACAGCATCAACAGCCTTGTAAAGTGAAGTTATTATTGCCTGCTTGCCCGGATGGGATTTTGCAAACCTTATAGCTGCCTGTACCTTTGGAAGCATGCTTCCCGGTGCGAAATGGCCTTCCTCTATATATCTCTCTGCTTCTGCAACAGTTATATGGTCAAGGTCCTTTTGATCCGGCTTCTTGAAGTTTAATGAAACCTTCTCAACCTCTGTAAGTATCATAAGAATGTCGGCGTCGATATCCTCTGCAAGTCTTTCTGCCGCAAGGTCTTTATCTATAACAGCAGCGACTCCCTCCAAGATTCCGTCTTCTCTCTCCACTACCGGGATACCGCCGCCCCCAACTGTAATAACAATTGTTGTATCAAAAAGCTCCTTTACAGCTGAAAGCTCAACAATTCTTTTTGGCATTGGGGAGGCAACCACTCTTCTCCAGCCTCTGCCTGCATCTTCCTTAACTGAGAAGCCCTTCTCAGCTTGCAGCTTCTTTGCTTCTTCCTCTGAGTAGAAAGGTCCGATGGGCTTTGTCGGCTTTTGGAAGGCCGGGTCATTCTTATCGACAACCACCTGTGTGACCAATGATACAACAGGAGTATTCTTGCCTCTCTTTTGAAGAGCAAATCTCAAGGCTTGCTGTATATGATAGCCGATATAGCCTTGGCTCATGGCTCCGCAAACGTCAAAAGGCATTGCCGGTGTAACGTTCGCTGCGGCTTCTGAAGCCAGAACTATTCTGCCTACCTGTGGTCCGTTTCCGTGAGCAATTGCAAGCTCATAGCCCTTAACACTTAAATCTGCTAAGTATTCAACTGTTCTTTTTACTACGTCTAACTGTGATTCTGCTGTCGGCGGCAGGCTCTTTTCTTCCAAAGCATTGCCTCCTAAAGCTACCACCAGTCTTTTAGCTTCATTCATGTGTAAATTCTCCTTTCACACTAAAAAGGGCAGACACGCAGGTCTGCCCCTACGCTATCAATCATTTGTTATTGTAGAGGCTGACCTAAGTGTCAGCCCGCTCATTATGCCATTTTTATCATATGTAAATTACAGAGTAGCTACCATTACAGCCTTGATTGTATGCATTCTGTTTTCTGCTTCGTCAAATACGACTGAGTGTCTGCTTCTGAACACTTCATCAGTTACTTCTCTGATATCATGGCCCTGCTCCTTCATATCCTTTGCCATCTTTGTCTCAAAGTCATGGAAAGCCGGCAGACAGTGCATGAATATTACATCAGGATTGCCTGTCTTTTGAAGAAGCTCCATTGTAACCTTATATGGTGTAAGCAGTCTTACTCTCTCCGGTATCTGTGCTTCTTCACCCATTGAAGCCCATACGTCTGTGTATATAACGTCTGCGCCCTTTACAGCTTCTGCATCAGATGAGAACTCAATTACCGCACCTGTTTCCTTAGCTATAGCTTGAACCTTGTCCATTACCTCTTGGCTTGGAGCAAGCTCCTTTGGACCAAATGCTACGAAATGCATACCCATCTTTGCACAGCCGTACATCCATGCGTATGACATGTTGTTTCTTGTGTCCCCTGCAAATACTACTTTTACCTTGTTAAGCGGCTTAGCAACGTGCTCTTCAATTGTCATCATATCTGCAAGTATTTGTGTTGGGTGGTCTACGTCTGTAAGACCGTTCCATACAGGAACTCCTGAGTATTTTGCCAGGTCCTCAACTACTGATTGCTTGTAGCCTCTGTATTCTATGCCGTCATAGAATCTTCCGAGAACCTTTGCTGTATCCTCCAAGGATTCCTTTTTGCCCATTTGTGAGCTGTTTTGGTCAAGGTATGTAACGTGTGCGCCTTCTTCAAGAGCTGCAACCTCGAAAGCACATCTTGTTCTTGTTGAAGTCTTTTCAAATAACAAAACGATGTTTTTTCCCTTAAGTACATAGTTGAATATGCCGGCCCTCTTCTTTGACTTCAAGTCGTGAGAAAGGTCTAGCATATATCTGATTTCAGACGGTGTAAAATCCATCAATGTTAGGAAGCTTCTTCCCTTTAAATTAACTGCCATTTAAAAATCTCTCCTTTGTATTTGTTTTTATATTTAACTTATTTTATAAGTCTTCCCTAACCAAAGGCATGCTCATACATCTTGGGCCGCCTCTTCCCCTCACAAGCTCCGAGCCTTCAATCTCCAGCACTTCTATACCATGCTGCCTTAAAACTTCATTGGTAGACTCATTTCTGCTGTAGGTCACCACTTTTCCAGGTGCTATGGCCAAGGTGTTGGTGCTGTCGTTCCACTGCTCTCTCGCAGCTGTTACAGGGTCCCCGCCTCCGCTTTGTATCAAATCTACAGCAGGAAGCTTCAAGCTCCTTTTGAGAGCTCCTACCAAGTCTTCTTCTACCGAGACCTTTACTCCTTTGGAGCCATTTGGAGTGAGTCTGAATACTCTTACCTTGTCTTGTATTCCCGGATATATAGTAAACTTATCATGGTCTATCATTGTAAATACAGTATCCAGATGCATAAATGCTCTAAGGGGCGGTATCTGTACTGCCAATACTTCTTTGAAGCCGTTTTCTGCACCGAAAAGATTCTTTGCAAGTGTCTCTATACCATTGGCTGATGTTCTTTGGCTGCAGCCTATGGCAGCTACGTCCTTGCTCAGCACCAGCATATCTCCACCCTCCATGCTGTATGGTATAGTATAGTCATACCAAAACTGAGGGCATGCTTTTTTGAAAAGAGGGTTATATTGATATAAGTACTTTATTATCATAGGCTCTCTTCTGCGAGCATCTGTATGCATTGAGTTTATGCTGATTCCGTTTCCCATAACCGCTGCAGGGTCTCTCATGAAGTATAGGTTGGGTATGGGGTTGATATATAACGGGTATTCACTGTGTATGTAATCTGTTAGACTTAATTCTCTATCTATATTTGGCACATCTTTTTTATTCAAACCTGAAATTGCTACTTCTGCAACCTCTTTTGCACTTAGCTGGACTATATACTCATACAGTGCCTCATTAAGTTCACTTGTATTCTCAGTACAGTAAGAAAGTAATTCCTTGACAAATTTACTCTTTATCTCTGAGTCCTCAAGCACTTGAATCAGCAGTTCTTCAACATAGTAAACCTGTGTTCCCTGCTGTCGAAGAACATCTGCAAACTCATCGTGTTCAGTCTTCATTTTCTTCAGCCACGGAATATCATCAAACAGCAGCTGGCTTAGATAGTCTGGAGTAAGCTTTTCCAACTCTTTGCCAGGCTTATGAAGCAATACAGATTTAAGCTTGCCTATTTCTGATTTGACATTTAAAAAAGATGATTGGCTATCTGCACACATATATTAGTCTCCTTCCCTTTTATTTCTAAACACTAATAGTATATCCCTTAAAAAAGTATTGTACAAGTGGGAAAAATCAATGCTTCCGGGGTGTTTTGCAATTTCTGTAAATCGGTGCATATTAATTCAAAAAGCATTTGTTTATATTTAATTTAAAAAATCACAATTTGATGTCCGTGAAATATTCTTAAAGCTAAATAGTGTGAAAATATGTATATTACTGGTTTATGCATTCATTGCATAAAATCTTATTATTTAGTATAAATAATATTGCTAAATGTTATGAAAAAAAACATATAAAAAAGGCTTCTATTGAATCATCTAACGATCAAGGAAGCCTTTTATGATACTCGCTTACGGAACATACAAACTAAGGTAGATTAGATGTTCCTACTCGTATTAAAAAAGGCTTCTATTGAATCATCTAACGATCAAGGAAGCCTTTTATGAAATGCATTACGGAAAGTTTGTTTAAGGTAGACTTATACTTTCCTATGCATTATAAAAAGAGAACCTTACGGTTCTCTTTTTATGTATCTGGTATTATTTAATAATATACTACATACATCCTATTTTAATATTATCTTTACAAGCAAACAGCTCTATTGACTTAGTTAGTATGTCAGAGTAACTGTACGATACAGTCCTCCCAAAATCCTCAGGAACCTCGGCGTCTATCCTTATAACAAATATATTAGGATATGTCTTCTCAATAATACCTTCTTTTATGCTGATTTTCTTTCTGCCTTTATTGGCTTTTAGCACAACTCTTTCCCCTACATAGCTGTCTACGTTGCTTCTGATGAGGGATAGGGTATTCTTTGTAGCCATCAAACCACCTTCCTTCCCAACATCTTAAATTTTATCATATCATATATTATATGTCAAATAAAATTAAATATTATATCAAATTTCAAATTTACAAGTCAATTACTTATTTTAACTTTTTTATGTCTATTTAGTGACATATTTCGCATCTTTATAAATACAACCCTTGATTTGCAAAGCCTGCGCTATGTATATTTATGAGTTATCTGCTCGAAAAATATTTTTTAGTTTATTTTTGAACAAAGTGTAATTTGATTATCATTGATGACTTTTGAGCAAATTGTGGTAATATATATTATAGGCATAGGTGTATTATACAGTGTAGGCTGTGTGAATATTCGAAGTATTGAAAATCAAGGAGGTATTATTAATGATTGACAACTTTAGTGTTTCCGAAGCAATGAAAGTCAAACTGGGCAGCGAGCTTCCAAAGACGCAAGAATTCCAATCCGGCATCAGAAGAGCTCCAAACAGAGGCTTCAGATTGACTCAAGCACAAACCGAAACAGCACTGCAAAACGCATTAAGGTATGTACCTGAGGAACTGCATGAGACTTTGGCTCCTGAGTTCCTTGACGAACTTGTAAAATACGGACGTGTTTATGCATACAGGTATCGCCCTGAAGGCAGAATCTACGGCAGACCTATCAATGAGTACAAGGGAAACTGTATTGAAGGCAAGGCTTTCCAAGTCATGATAGACAACAACCTGGACTTCGAGACAGCTCTATATCCCTATGAATTAGTTACATATGGTGAAACAGGCCAGGTATGTCAAAACTGGCTGCAATACCGACTTATTAAGAAATATCTTGAGGTTTTGACTGAGAATCAAACCCTTGTTATTGAATCGGGTCATCCTCTCGGCTTATTCCCTTCAAGACCAGATGCACCTAGAGTAATAATAACCAATGCCCTTATGGTCGGCATGTTTGACAATCAGCATGATTGGGAGATAGCTGAGCAGATGGGTGTTGCAAACTACGGACAAATGACCGCCGGAGGCTGGATGTATATAGGCCCTCAAGGCATAGTACACGGTACCTTCAATACAATTCTTACAGCCGGCAGACTTAAGCTGGGCATACCCGGCGACCAGGACCTCAAGGGAAGACTGTTTGTCACTTCAGGCTTGGGAGGTATGAGCGGCGCTCAGCCAAAGGCTATAGAGATTGCCAACGGTGTAGGCATAATTGCCGAGGTCGATTACTCAAGAATCAAGACAAGACATGACCAAGGCTGGGTATCAATGATTTCTGATAATCTTAAGGATATATTTGATAAAGCAAAGGAATATATGGAGAAAAAACAGCCTATATCCATTGCTTATCATGGAAACATAGTTGATTTGCTGCAGTATGCAGTTGATAATAATATAAAAATAGACCTGCTTTCTGACCAGACCTCCTGCCACGTGGCATATGACGGAGGCTACTGCCCTCAAGGAATCACCTTTGAGGAGAGAACAGACCTGCTTGCTACTGACAGAAATAAGTTTGAGCAGCTGGTTGATAAGTCCCTAAGAAAGCATTTTGAGCTAATAAAGGCACTGGTAGAAAGAGGCTCATATTTCTTCGACTACGGCAACGCCTTCATGAAGGCTATATATGACGCCGGAGTTAAGGAGATTTCTAAAAATGGAGTAGATGAAAAGGACGGTTTCATATTCCCATCCTATGTTGAAGACCTGATGGGACCTGAGCTTTTTGATTACGGTTACGGCCCTTTCAGATGGGTATGCTTAAGCGGCAAGGATGAAGATCTGGATAGGACTGACAAAGCTGCTATGGAATGCATAGATCCTAACAGAAGAGGTCAGGATAGAGACAATTGGATTTGGATTAGAGATGCTAAGAAAAACAAACTGGTGGTAGGTACAAAGGCCCGTATTCTGTATCAGGACGCCGAAGGCAGAACAAATATAGCCCTTAAGTTCAATGAAATGGTTCGCAAGGGTGAAATCGGTCCTGTAATGCTGGGAAGAGACCACCACGATGTAAGCGGCACAGATTCACCCTTCAGAGAGACCTCTAACATAAAGGACGGCAGCAACGTAATGGCAGATATGGCTACTCAATGCTTCGCCGGCAACGCTGCAAGAGGAATGAGTCTGATAGCTCTCCACAACGGCGGCGGAGTAGGTATAGGCAAGTCCATAAACGGCGGCTTTGGTCTTGTATTAGACGGAAGCGAAAGAATAGATAAGATAATAAAATCAGCTATGATGTGGGACGTTATGGGCGGCGTCGCAAGACGTTCCTGGGCTAGAAACCCTCACTCCATAGAGACCTGCATCGAGTACAACAGCAATTATTCAGGAGACGGACATATAACTATACCATACATTCCAAAGGAAGACTTAGTAAAAAGCTTAGTTGCAAAAGTATTCAGCAAGAACTAAGGGACAGACAGCACTGTCTTATCACTACTTAAGATTAAAAACAACTGAGGAGGTTTACAATGTTCAGCAAAATTATCGAGTGTGTTCCAAACTTTAGTGAAGGCAGAAATATGGAAGTTATCGAGAAGATAGTTGCTCCCTTTATAAAGACAGAGGGCTGCAAGCTTCTTGACTACAATCCTGACAAGGACCACAACAGAGTGGTTGTAACTGTAATAGGCGAGCCTGAAGCAGTTAAGAAGGCTATGGTGGAAGCAGCCGGCATAGCTGTTGCCAACATCGATATGAATAAGCATCAAGGCGAGCATCCAAGGATGGGAGCCATAGACGTTGTTCCTTTCATCCCTATAAAGAACGTTACAATGGATGATGCAGTAGCTCTCTCTAAGGAGGTTGCGGCAGAAATAGCAGACAGGTACAATCTTCCAATATATCTCTACGAGAAGGCTGCATCAAGTCCTCAAAGAGAAAATCTTGCAAATATTAGAAAGGGCGAGTACGAAGGCTTCAAGGAGAAAATCAAGCTTCCTGAGTGGAAGCCTGATTTCGGACCGGCCGAGCTACACCCGACAGCAGGTGCTACCGTTGTTGGTGCAAGAATGCCCTTGGTTGCCTTCAACATCAATCTGGATACAAACAACATAGAGATAGCAAATAAGATTTCAAAATGCATAAGACACATCTCCGGAGGCTTCAGGTTTACAAAGGCTATGGGAGTTGACCTGAAGGAAAGAGGTATAGTTCAGGTATCTATCAATATGACGGATTATACTAAGACTGCATTGTACAGAGTATTTGAGACAGTTAAGTTCGAAGCTGCAAGATATGGGGTTAACATAGTCGGCAGTGAGATTATAGGTCTTACACCTATGGAAGCTCTTGTAGATACTGCGGCATACTACTTGAGACTTGAAAACTTCAGCATGAACCAAGTGCTGGAAAACAGGATACTGGAATAATACAGGTGTCAGGTAACAGGTGATAGGTATTAGTAGGGGATGACCTATGTGTCATCCCGTTTAATATATTTGAAAGGAGACCACACATGAAATCAGATATCGAAATAGCACAGCAGGCCAAAATGCTGCCTATTAACGAGGTTGCAGCCCATCTTGGCATACTGGAGGATGAAGTAGAGAACTACGGTAAATACAAAGCAAAAATCAGCTACGACATTTGGAAAAGACTTGCTAACAAAAAGAATGGTAAATTGATATTGGTTACAGCTATAAATCCTACCCCTGCCGGAGAAGGCAAATCAACTACTACTGTTGGTTTAGGCGATGCCCTGAAAAGAATAGGCAAAAAAGCCTGCATAGCACTTCGTGAGCCATCCTTAGGTCCTGTTTTCGGAGTAAAGGGCGGTGCTGCAGGCGGCGGATACGCACAGGTTGTGCCTATGGAGGACATAAATCTGCACTTCACCGGTGATATGCATGCAATCACAGCGGCCAACAATCTTTTGTCCGCTGCAATAGATAACCATATAAATCATGGAAATGCACTGAGAATAGACCCCAGACAAATCGTTTGGAAGCGCGTAATGGATATGAACGACAGAGCCTTGAGAGAGGTTGTTGTAGGTTTAGGCGGCAAAGCCAACGGCTTCGTAAGAGAAGAAGGTTTCATGATTACGGTTGCCTCTGAGGTAATGGCTATCCTTTGTCTGTCCAACGGTCTTATGGATCTGAAGGAGAGACTGGGCAGAATAGTATTTGCCTACGATTACGAGGGCAATCCTCTTACAGCCTCACAGCTGAATGTACAGGGTGCTATGACACTTCTTCTGAAGGATGCTATAAAGCCGAACCTTGTACAAACCTTAGAGAACACTCCAGCCTTCATCCACGGCGGACCTTTTGCCAACATTGCCCACGGTGCCAACAGTATAATGGCTACCAAGCTGGGACTGAAGGTTGCTGATTATCTGGTTACTGAGGCAGGCTTCGGCGCTGACCTGGGAGCAGAGAAATTCATGGATATCAAGTGCAGACTTGGCGGTCTGGCACCGGATGCTGTGGTAATTGTGGCTACTATAAGAGCACTTAAGATGCACGGCGGAGTAGCAAAGACAGAACTGACTGCAGAGAATCTGGATGCTCTGAACAAAGGCTTCGCAAACCTGGAGAAACAGATAGAAAACGTCACAAGCTTCGGAGTACCTGTAGTGGTTGCGATAAACAAGTTTGCAACTGATACAGCAGCAGAGATTCAGATGGTACAAGAGCATTGTGCTAAGCTTGGTGTTGACTCCTCTCTATGCGAGGTATGGGAGAAAGGCGGAGCAGGCGGTGAAGACCTTGCACAAAAGGTTGTTGCGGCTGCAGATAAGGCTAATAGCTTCCACTTCCTATATGATGAGAAGGACAGCGTAAAGAATAAGATAGGCAAGATAGCAAGAGAAATCTACGGTGCAGACGATGCGGTATTTACTTCAAAGGCTTCAAAGGAAATTAAGAAGCTGGAAGAAATCGGACTGGATAAGCTGCCAATCTGCATGGCGAAGACTCAATACTCTCTGTCAGATGACCCAAATCTATTGGGCAGACCAAAGGGCTTCAAGATTACTGTCAAGGAGGTCAGAGTTTCTGCAGGCGCAGGCTTCATAGTGGCACTGACAGGAGATATTATGATTATGCCGGGACTTCCCAAGGTTCCCTCAGCAGAGAAAATTGATATAGATGAGAACGGTGTAATTACCGGACTGTTCTAAGGATGTGACTAAGGCATGTGGTTTTCCACATGCCTTTTTGGATTTGCTCATACGGCGGGCTGGCACAGAGACCAGTCCCTACAGTAGGGGTCGGTTTCCATGCCGACTCGAATTTATCTTCTTATAGTGCGCAATAGTATTTCAGTATAGCCTGGTGTATGGCCTCTGCTGCCTTTTGGCGCACCGCAGGGTCTCCAAGCTTCTCTGCATCCTTGGGGCTGGTAATGTATAAGAGCTGCAGTATTATAGCCGATGCTCTTACCTGACGCAGCAGATAAAACTCCGCTGTCCTCACGCCCCTGTTCTTGCTGTCTATGGCACTGCACACCTCATCTATGATTAGCTTTGACAGCCTCTCACTTTCCTTATCTCCTCGGAAGTGATATATTTCTGTGCCCGACACTCCGGGACCGGCGAAGCTGTTCTGCAGTATTGATATGAAGAAGTCCGGCTTCTCAGCATTGGCTGCCGCGGCTCTGTCAGACAATGCTGTATTGACATTACCGTCTCTGGTCAGTTTTACTTCTGCTCCGTCCTCCCTCAATAGCCTTGTCAGGTTCATTACCAGGTTAAAATTTATTTCCTTCTCACTTAAGCCGTTGATTATTATAGGCGTCTTGCCGTCCTCATCTCCGCAGCCTGCATCCAGTACGAAACGTCTGCCCTTTAAGGGTTTATCCTCCTCTACCAACTGCATGCTCTCCAGCTTTATACCGGTATAATAGTAGTTTAATATTTCCTCATAGCTTTTGCCCTCATTGGCCATTTCATTTGCTCCGCATAAGCACAAACCTAAGCCATGGCCCATGCCTACACTTCTAAACAAGAATTTTACCGGCGTATAATTGAATCTTGTGGAGTTAAGCTTGAGAAGCTCCATCAGCTCACTGCCCTTGAAAATCTTATTGCCTATCCTTATACTCCTCACTCTACCCTGGTCATCAACATCGATGTCCTCAAACATACCCATTATGCAGTTATATATATTGTCAGGCTTTGCAATCCTTGTATTTAGTATTTCCTCAAGCTCCTCAACAGTATAAACTCTTTCATTTTCCCGCTCGGTAATGCTCCTGCAGTAAGAGCACAGCACACGCCTTAAATATGTGATTTTACTGCCCAGAACATTCTCTGAGTTCTCCGTCGCACCGCCGCACCTATAATGGAAATAAGGCTTTATGGGCTTACCGTCAAAGGTGGCGATGATTCCCTTGGTACTGTAAGCTGCCTCTTTGTAGACATTATTGCTGCCTTCCTGATAAACATCAAACATTATGCAGTGTCCCTGCTCATCACAAAGATCGCTGCCCTTATGGCTTTGACAGCCTGTTCCTCCATATATGCAAAGCTTTCTCGAAAGCTCGGTTCTGACCATTATAGAAAACGCTTTGACAGCTTCGATGCCGAAGTTGTCCTTCAGACTTTCAGATGTTATGTTAGCTACAAGTTCCTCCAGCTCGATGCTTTTTTGGTCTTTTTCTTTGCTATCATAGAGTTTAAGATACATGTTATCCCCCCTATACAGGCCCATACAGGGATTTAGGCATACCGTCCCTGTACTTTCCTCTTGTTTGAACGCCTCCAATACCGTTTAGTCCTGTGATAGTACCTGTAAGTATATCTTTAAGCGGTACTATCCTGTCTATAGAAGTAAGTGCTATTTTCTCACATACCATCACAGGGTCAAGAGCATGTATCAATACTCTTTCGGGAGAGCTTGCAAAGTTTGCTCCTGCTTCCATAATCCCTTCGAAATAAGATTGGCAGGCTCCCGCAAATATGACCAAGTCGTCCAATGAGGGCTCATACCTACGGGCCAGCTTCACTGCCTCAATGAAGTATTTGGAGCTTCTATAGTTGTTTACATCATTCAGCTCTCTTCTCTTTTGCTCATTATTGCCGGCTCCTTGACCCTTGATATAAGCGTCATGCCCCGTAAGCACAAGAATATCCGGAGTAAACTGAGCAAGAAGGGCTTCAACCATTTTGGGCTGTTCGCTTTCTACTACGACTCTCCCTACTGCTTCAATATTTAATTCCTTATAGGATTTCATGCACATATCAAGATAGTATCATTGGCCCTATATTGAGCCGGACGTCTGAAAACCGATGTATGTCTTGCTTTTCTTTGCAGCTTACTCATTAGCCGATGGGCTCTATCATCATAATTTCTGCTGTCTTCGTTAACCTTAGACGGCGGCAGCTTCACTATATCTGCTTCAGGGGCATCAGCAATAATCCTGAGGTTCAATCCCTTCAGGATTATCACAAGCTTATCATTTTTCTTTACTATATCATGAACCCTAAAAACTATATCGCATCCATAGGATTTTCTGCCTACCAAATCCCCAACCTTAATGTCCAAGAATACAACCCCCTTTATCCTTGCAGCTATAGTATATATTATGTCGGTGAAAAGACTGTGGTGAATGAAAAAAGAACTCAAAAAATCAAAAAGACGCTGATGTCAGCGTCTGCTTAAAAATGAGCAGCTACGGGATGCTGTGGGCAGCATCCCCTACTTATGTCATATCAGTTTCCTAAACTCACTGGTAAAGTCCTTTATATACTCCCTAAACATGAAAACGTCCTCATATTTATCTTCGAAGTCATCGTCAGACCAATCCGTCTTCCTTTCATAGTATCTCTCAGCTATCCTCCAAAATCTTTGGGGAAACTCAAAGATTGCCAGCATAAGAAGCAAATCCTCCTTATTTATGGTTAAGACGCTGTCATATATATTAAGTATGCGCAGCGCCATATCTATATCAAAGCTAAAGCGCTTCAGCACCTTCAGTATATAGTTTGCCAGGTCATAGACGGGAAGCTCATGACAGCTGTAATCAAAGTCTATTATGCTTACACCCCAATCCTTTGTTATTATTATATTATGATAGGTGTAGTCATGGTGGCAAATCCATTTCTCTTGCCTTGCTCTTTTGCAAATTTCCTGATAGCTTGAACAGCTTAAGGTATCGTAAGCCTGCCAAGCCATGTCCAGCATAAAGTCCACATCCTCCAAGTACATCTTATCAAAGAAATCCTTATGCTTCTTTGTTCTTATAGTTTCCTTCAGCTCCACCAGATAATCTATCTTCTTCAGGTATGTATTGTCCCACTTTCCATAGTTCTCGCGCTTATATGCCCCGGTGGGTGCTATATAGCCCTTGCCCTTTTTGTGAAGCTCTGCCAAAGCAACTACAGCAGCCTCCCTGTCAAAAGGATTTGTGAAGCTGCATTCCCTTCCGTCTATAAATTTCTCTACGACAAAAAGTCTGTTATCCTGCACTGTGAAAGGAAGCCCGTTTTCTGATATCAGATATCTGTCCAAAGCATCAAAGCCGCTCTCATACAGGTACTCCTTCATACCGTGGATATAGAGCAGCTTATCAGGCTCCCTGTCTGTTTCCTTTATCACTATAGGTCCTTTGTCCGTTTCCGCGATATACACAGCTCTAAGAGGCTTGTAGCTTTTTACTTTGAAGCTGTATTCCCTTGCAATGGCTTCGATTTGCATAGTTTACACCTCGCTAGTTTATATTCACAATAGGCACAAAAAGTGCACATTTTTACTAAGCCGTTGGTATGTAAGGCTTATGTCCTAATATCCACAATTTACTAGTATAATATATGTACTGCCCAAGTCCCATATTCTGCTGTCTATAGTAAATGTGTCCTATATTTTGTCCACACAAACTAACAGCTTATGCACAGGTTGTGCACAAGCTGTGTATATATCTAAATTTTCAGACCTGCATTTTTCTCCATTTCTCTAAGAAATTGCCTTTTAGTCATGCTGTACTCCGAGTTGATATTTATTCTCTCCAGCTCCTCCAAGTCTTCCAAATCCCTGTCCTCTGCCGAGTACAGTCTTTGCAGCTGCCGGAAGTCATGGGGCAGGGTAAGATATGCTGTCAGCACCTGATAGTCCTCTTTTTTTAACTTATATAAGCCGTCGTACCAGCTAATTATGTCCA
The DNA here is from genome assembly GCA_029238945.1 of Clostridia bacterium. GTDB lineage: Bacteria > Bacillota > Clostridia > Lutisporales > Lutisporaceae > GWB2-37-7. The sequence continues at coordinate 214 of JAQZBM010000004.1, read as the reverse complement.
TAGCTGTTTCAAGCTCCCAGCCCCGTCTTCGCATCAGCTTGAATATCAGGTGCCCAAGGTCATGCATTCTTATGTCGAATACTGCATTCTCCAGCCCGCCGATATAGGTCTCACCTTGAAAGGTATGCATTATATTATATAGTCCATAATCATGATGTATGAAGCCCTGCCGTTTTTCATCCCTTGCACAGAGCTTATTATAGCCTGATTTTTC
>JAQZBM010000137.1 GCA_029238945.1 Clostridia bacterium | reverse complement strand
TCCAATATTCAGCTTTATGCTGCCTCCTGCATTTACCGTAATATTTTCATTGAAGATGCAGGTAATCAGTATGTCATCCCCTGCCTTATATGTCTTATTAATTGTGCTTACTGAGGTTACCGCAGGTGGTGTACTATCCTTAACCGTAAAATTCCATTCAGCAGCATCGCTTATTCCTGCGAAATAATTTCCCGCGCTGTCCATAACTGCATCATTATCTATCAGAATATAATAGCCTTCCAGTTCAGCTAAGTCATTGGTTGGGTTAATAGTTATGATATTTGTTCCCCAGCCTGTTAACACTGTATCTACAGTGCTTCCATCAGAAGCTTTTTTCAGTAGTATACTCCCGCTACCCTGCAGCACAGTGTCACTGAAGGTAATGGCTAAATTGCTTGTTTTATCTGCATCCAAAGCATTATCTGCCGGGCTTTGACTAATTATGGCAGGAGGTGTGGTATCTATTATATAGGTTTGTCCTGTGAAGCCTTGGTTTATTTCATTTCCTGCTATATCTGTTATTCCTGTTCCAATACACTCAAGTCCCAGAGTTCCATTTCCACTTATTTCATTTACTGTCACATCTACTATTTGAGTGCCATGATTTATTATTAAAAATATTGTTCCTGCTGCATCTAAAGTTTTATTCAGTCTAAAATCCGCTATATCTACTCCGCTTACATCTTCATTGAAAGTCACTCTGTAAACTACTGATGATACATTTGTTAATTCATATAGCGGTGTTAATCGTTCGATGGAGTTTACTCTTGGAGCCGACTTATCTATTATGTAATATTCACCGGTATCAAAGCCTCCACTTATTGCATTTCCTTCTGTATCAGTTATTCCTGTTCCAATGCACTCAAGCTCCAGTATTCCATCTCCATTTATATTATTTACTGCTACTTCTATTGCTGCTCCACTGGCTCCTGTAAATTCAGCTATTGTTCCTGCTGCCGTTCCTGTCAATCTGAAGTCGTTATTATCTACCCCGCTAACACTCTCACTAAATGTTACAAGATAGGTTACTGATGATGCATTTGTTAATTGTTCTGCAGGAGTTTTGCGTGTAATTGAGACTACACTTGGAGCTGCTACAGCTGGCGGCGCATCACTGGAGGCCTCACTGACTTCAAAACTATATAGAGTGAAATTCTCATGTGCAAAATCAGTTCCTTCAGCTTTTGTATAAAAGATTTTAAAATTATCGATTACTTTATCCAGAGCATTGCTCATATTAAGAGAATAATGTTCATCTATACCTGTCTGACCATCTATGTAGGTTTCTGTTCTAAAAACCTCACTATCACCTATGTATCCTATTATTGTAACACTATATATACCATCTGCAACAAACTCACCTACATCAACATTATTTAACTTAAAGCTTCTGAGTGAATTTACTCCATTTGGTTCTGCTATATTCTTTCCTACCGTTATTATTACATCTTCTGTTCCTGCCATAGTCATATCATTAATCCATGCACAATCAGTTTCGCTAGCAAATGTATATTTATTAGTACTAATAGTAAAATTGCCATCTATACTTGTTGCTGAACTTGAACCGTCATAAGCAAAATATGTGCTTCCAAATGAATGTATCCCGTCAATTGCTGTTAATGCACCAGCATTAACATTTAAAGCAGTAAAACTAAAAGAAATACTATAAAACAAAATAACTATAAATAAGAACACAGATAATTTGCTTAATAATCTATGTTTCACTGTTTATTCCTCCTTATCTATATCTTCTAGAATAGAATATAAGTAATATTATAAGATACTATGTTAACTTATTGCTTATAAGATACAGCACCCATGGCACATATACTTCATTAAGCTGTGACATGGGCGCTATAAATAATAATACTTATAATATTATAGTAAGTGACAAATGTTATTTTTTACCATGCGTCTTATATTATAGTAATTCCATATGCTTTACTGATAGTACCATCACTGGCAGTTACATTTATTGGTATCCTTATATTCTTGCTTACAGATATTGGTGCTGAAACCTGACCACTAGATAAATTCTGATTATTATTAACTAGTATTGATGCATTTGAATCCAGTGAATATGGTGTAAAAGTAACACTACTTACTGTATCAGGCAAATCAATCGAGTATTCTGTTTGAGTATCAGCAATGTTCACGGTTACAGTTATATTGCCGCTTCTACTGCTGTATGTAACATCAACTTTAGTTAAATTTGCACTAGGACCTGTCTTTGTAACATTAATTGTATAATTTACATGTGATACACCATCAGAAGATGTTGATACTACTGTAATTGTGTTGCTGCCTATATTTAAATTTATATTTCCTGATGCCTGACCACTTGGAACACTTATGCCATTTACTGTAATTCCTGCCTGTGGATCTTCTGCTGTAGGTGTAACTGTTATACCGGTTACTCCTGCGACAGCAGCAGTGTATTGTGTAGTAGTCATACAAAATTCTGGAACCAGTGTGCCTGTACTTAATGCAAGACCAGATAAATATGGACTGGCCGCTTCAAAAACCTGCAGCTCTACAATGGAAGTCAGCTGAGGATTTATAGCTATTCCTTTTGTTACTACTACCTTTACAAATCTTACCCTACTAATAACAAAATGGCGATCTGTGCTGTTCGCAGTATTATTAGACACTGTGTCCAATGTAGTCCAATTTACATTGTCCAAGCTTCCATAAAAGGTGTAATTGCATAGGTTATATCTGCTGTCCCAGCCTACTGACCCCATTTGTACAACTACCCATCTGTCAATCCAGTATTCCCCGCCTAAATCCACAGTCAAAACTCCTGGTAAGGTGCTGCATACCCATCTGAACTCCGGCTGGTTGTTTCCGTCAACAGCACGGGAAGGTTGAAATGGCTTTACATAGCTGCTGGCTGCAGCAGGTTTGTTCAGAGCCAAATTTATACTCATATTATCATCTCATTCCCTTCAATCTTTATAACTCTGCCAATGAGTCTAGGGTATTGGCGGATAAATACCGTTGCAGCAGATTGCATATGCCATTCCGGGTATTGGTTCCGCCCCTTGCATATTTGGCAGTGCAAAGCTGCTGGAGCCGTCTCCTCCAAATTTAGTTCCTATCAAGGAATAAAGTGCCTGGTACTGCATTATGGACAGGACTTGTCCATTGCATGCTAACCAGTCCATGGGTATAAAATTATATGGAAACAGTTGTATTTGACCTATTAAATAATCCATTCTAAATCCTCCTTTGTTTTTACCTTAAATAATAAAAGTTCAGGGCATCGAGCCCTTCGACTTTAGCCTGATTTGCTTCGCAAATGGCTGTTAATAAGGTCTCTGCGGGTATATCCCTTGAGTGGCAATGCAATACTTCATGCCGTTAACCGGTGAAGAGCTGCTTAAATTCGGCAAAGCAAATGTAGTGGTTCCGTTGCCTCCGAATTTTATTCCTATCAAGGAAAAAAGAGCCTGATTCTGCGATATCGACAGGACTTGTCCATTGCATTCTGCCCAGTACATCGGCACAAAATCATATGGAAATAGTTGTATCTCTCCCAACATGTAATCCAACTTTTATACCTCCCTTAATTAAACTTTTTCCTGATTTAATTATATATTACTATTTTTTTACATACAATGAATTTATTGTATTAATTTTGACATTTATTTTTGACCATAAAAAAAGATGGATAAACCATCTTTATAAATAGGCAATCAGCTTATACATGTGAATATTTACGTCCATATCTTCTGATTGTGAAGGCTGATATCATACCATATGCCATGAAGGCTGATAAACTGACTAAAACGGTTGATATTCCTTCATTCCATGGAGCATTCACGTTTCCCAGTGCAGAGTTTATTGTAAGCAGCAGCCACCATAGCAATGTACCATACACCGCTCCTATAATCACCGTTTTAGTATGTGACAGCGCTTCCACTCTTGTAATCAAGACAAGCAGGATATATCCTGCCACCTGACCCACCACTATATGAGTCAAGAGCTGACCAAAGGTGAATTGTGCGTCTAAGGACGAGATTCTCATCATTTCACCTAAGTATACTATCAGCGCTTGAAAAAGTGATGCAAGCAAAAAGCCTAAAGAGAACTTTAAAAACATTATTATCACCTCTTTAAGCTTATTATTTGTCATTATTTATAGTTCATTCATAGGATTTACTGTTTTATTCATTTTCCTCCAGCATGTGAAGGGCAATATCTACAGCCCCAGTCACCGGAGCCTTCGAAAGCTTTTTAACATAAGCCTTCGGATACATATCCATGACATAGCTGCAAAAGGTATTATATAGAAAGCTGTTATGCTCAAATACTCCTCCTCCGGTTACAATACAAAAGTCCTCTTTGAAGTTAAGCCTCTTTGCCACTGCATTGCATATAAGAAAAAGCTCTTTTGAAGCATTTATCAGTATTTTCAGTGCAACCCTGTCTCCCGCCAAAAAGGCCTCATCTACTACACTAGCCAAGGCTGCTATATCACCTTTCTCCTTCCCGCTGCTGTATACAAAACCGATAAAATCCCACACTTCCCTGAGATTTAACCTTGCCATCAGCATATCCAGCAGCATGGTGCTCTCATCCCTTCTGTCAAAGTATCTCACTGCGGCATTTATTGCTTCCTTCCCTATCCAATAGCCGCTGCCTTCATCCCCGATAAGGTGCCCCCATCCCCCTGATCTGAATTGACTGCCATACTTGTCCCTTCCGTAAGCAATAGAGCCTGTGCCGGATATAACCACGATACCCTCAGGTCTCCCAGCACCTGCTGCCAGCATTATTTCGGCATCATTGGCAATGTATATGGGGCATTTAAATCCATAGTCTTCAAATAGCCTTTGAAGCAGCTTTCTTTCATCCTCTCTGTCAGCGCCTGCCGCTCCCATACAAAGATACATGCAGTCCTCCTTCACAAGGCTCTTCATGCTTAAGGCTGAGTCCAGCATGCTGTATAATACTTCTGCTGCATGAGCCGCAGATGTCGAATGCACATTGGTAGAACCAGCTGTGATTTCAGCTAAGGTGGCGCCCTTCAGTGAAGAGACTCTCAAAGCAGTCTTTGTGCCCCCTCCATCTATACCTATGACATATTTCAAAGCTTCCACCCCTTTAGGCAATTATTTCTCCCCGCAGCCGCTTTCTATAAGCCGTGCAAGCTCGATCAGCGCAGCAGCTTCATCCTCTCCGCTGACCCTGACTGTTATCTCATCATCCATTTTGGCTGCCATGCTTAAAACTCCCATTATACTTTTTCCGTTATACACCTTGCCGCCCTTTATAAATTCTATGCTGCTTTTATAAGACTTTGCCAGATTTACCACAAGACTGGCAGGCCTGGCGTGAAGCCCTATCTGACTAACTATTCTTATATTTTGCTCAACCATTTTGCACCTCCCGGCTTAAGTCATCGAAGGAAATAAGCTGGATATTCTTATTTTTTATATACTTTTTCAAGACCTCTGAGGTCAGTACCTCCAGTTCTTTTTTCCTTTGGCTGCTGTAGGAGCTTTTGCTGGACAGCTCATCATCCGGTACAGCGGGATGGGACATAATTTCCAAGGTTCCTTCATGGTATCTGTCTAGGATACTGCACAGGTTTTCAACACTGACTCCATTATCATAGAACTCCCATGTGAAATACTCAGTTGTCCTGACACCCTTTGCCCTTATTTTATCCCTTGTCTCATCATCGGTTTGCCTTAAAGGTACATTGAGCTGTCTTGCCATATCAATGACGATATCCCTTAAGCCTTCATACATATGAATATGGTGGTGGCTGTCCAAATGAGTGAGCCCCATACCTGTTTCTTTGAAACGCTCCACCTGCGCCCAAAGCTCAGACTCCGCCTCCTTCAAATCCATGTTGGGGAGAAGCAGCTTCACTCTCCTATAAAATGAGCCTGTCTCATCCACAAGACTTTTAACCTCATCAGCAGGCAGCAATGGCTTTCCGCAGGTGAGATTGAGATGAAGACCAATCCTTTTTATGCCGTTGCTTTTCGCCAGAATGACAGCATCCAAGCAGCCTTCCAAATTTATCATTATGGTGGTATCAGTTGCAATGCCGTCTTTGAGAGCTTTGATTATCCCCTCATTGCAGCCTTTTGCAAGGCCGAAATCATCTGCATTTATTATCAATTTAAGCATTTTGACCTCCTTTAAACTGCGGTAAATAGTCCCTGTTTATATCAAGCAGGTCAGACAGAAGCTTCTCTGCAACACTTACCGAAGGTACCAAGGGATGATTTGCCAGAGCAAGCAGTGCCTTGTCCCTGTTGCCCTTTACAGCCGCTTCAATAGTAAGCACCTCATAGCATTTAACCCTCTGTATAAGCCCGATTATTGAAGCAGGCACAGCTCCGCCCAGATTCATTGGTGTTGCTCCCCGTCTGTCTATCACACAGTTTGTTTCAATCACACAGTCCTCAGGCAGCTCCTTTATGGTGCCGTTGTTTCTTGTGTTTACCGTATGGATTTCCTTCTTATCATTATATATCGCACTGATAAGGGATACCGCTGCATCAGAGTAATAGGCGCCTCCCCTGCTCTCCAGTTCCTTAGGCTTCTCCTTAAGGCTCTCATCCTTATACAGCTCAAAAAGCCTTTTTTCAACAGCCTTCACCTGTTCAGCCCTGGTACCCTTGCCGTCTTCTGCCGCTGCCTCCTTTTCCTCCTGAAGTATCATATCCTTCATGTAGTAGTACCTGTGGTAGGGACATGGAAGCATTCCCAAGGCCTTTATAAAGCTCTCGCTCCATTTCAGATCAGGAATATTCTTCATGTTCAGGCTGTTTCCGTCCAGCATGGCTTGAAGTACAGCATCAGTCACATTCTTGCCCTTAAGCAGGATTTTTCTTCCCCAGACCAAATGGTTCAGCCCGGTAAAGTCAATATATATATCACTGCTGTCAGCCTCCAGCAGCTTAGCAGTTGTTTTTACCATATTTATAGGTACATTGCAAAGACCAATGCATCTGATATTGGTGTGCTTCAGCACTGCCTCTGTCACCATGCCTGCCGGGTTGGTGAAATTAATCAGCCATGCATCGGGACAGCAGCTCTCCATATCCCTGCAAATATCCAGCATTACAGGTATGGTTCTCAAAGCCTTTGCCATTCCGCCCGGACCTGTGGTCTCCTGGCCAATCACATCGTATTTGAGAGGGAAGCGTTCATCTCTCGCCCTTGCCTCCAAGCCTCCCACTCTGAACTGTGTCACTACGAAATCTGCATCCTTAAGTGCCTCAGCTCTGTCCAGGGTTATATTGAGTTTTACGTCTATACCTGCTTTTTCAAGCATGCGGATTGCCAGATGCCCTATGATATTCAGCTTTTCTTCGCCTTCCTTGATATCAACCAGCCAAAGCTCAGTTATAGGCAGCTCGCTGTATC
>JAQZBM010000136.1 GCA_029238945.1 Clostridia bacterium | reverse complement strand
AGAAACCTCAGGTCAAACTTTGAAACTCTTGCTCCGTTTTTCTCCTCAACCCCTGCTTTTCTTACGAAAGGCGCATTTACCTTTGTATGGTCCAGTGTAAAGCTTTCTACATTAGTCATTTATTTTGCCCTCCCTAAATGCATGGTTTAAATCCTCAATTATATCTTCTGCGTTTTCTATGCCTACAGATAGTCTGACCAAATTATCTACTATGCCTACGCTTTGTCTGATTTCATATGGTATTGAGCCGTGAGTCATTGATGCAGGATGGCAAATAAGTGATTCCACTCCTCCTAAGCTTTCTCCGAAGGTTACAAGCTTCAGACTTGTTAAGAACCTTTTGTAATCAATTCCTTCGTCCAGTACAAAGGAAATCATGCCGCCAAAGCCCTTGGCTTGTGCTTTCTGTATCTCATGGCCCGGATGCTCTTCCAAGCCCGGATAGTAAAGTCTTCGCACATTTTCATTACTCTTCAGGTAATTGGCTATTTTCATGGCATTTTCATTGTGTCTGTCCATTCTGATACCCAATGTCTTTATTCCTCTTATCAGCAAGAAGGAATCAAAGGGTGCCAGCACTCCTCCTGTAGCGTTTTGTATGAAATGCAGTTTATCCCAAAGCTCCTGTTCTTTAACCACTACAAGGCCGGCAATCAAATCACTGTGTCCGCCAAGATATTTGGTTGCACTGTGAACAACGATATCTGCACCTAGTTCCAGAGGCTTTTGAAGATATGGCGTCATAAAGGTATTATCTACGATAGTCAGAATGCCATATTTCTTTGCAAGCTTTGAAATTTCTTTGATATCTGTAATATCCATTAAAGGATTAGTCGGCGTTTCTATGAATATAGCCTTTACAGCGTCCCCTGTCTCCAGTGCACCTCTAACTTCAGCAATATTTGACGTATCTACAATCTGATAGCTGATACCGAAGCCTTTGAACACCTTATCAAGCACTCTGAAGGTTCCTCCGTAAAGATTATCCGATATTATGATTTTGTCACCGCTTTTAAACAGTGTAAGCACAGCTGTAGTTGCAGCCATTCCACTTGCAAAAGCCAGTCCGCCGATTCCGCCTTCAAGCTCCGCTATTAGCTTTTCTATGCCTTCCCTTGTAGGGTTGCCCGTCCTTGAGTACTCATAGCCTGAGTTCACTCCAAAGGCAGGCTGCTTGTAGGTTGAGGTTTGATATATGGGAACATTTACCGCTCCTGTTCTTTCATCTCCATCTATGCCACCATGTATTAATAATGTTTCTGTCTTCATTTTCTTCCTCCTAAATTTTGATTTCTCTATAATTTATCAGCAACAGCAATAAAAATGCCTGTCTCAACATATTCTCCATTGCTGGAATATCCCTTTGCCTTTAAGCCTGTGTCCTCAATGGTGATAGTTTTGAAGCCCGCCGACTCCAGCCACAAAATTATTTGAGCCTTGCTGAAGCCCAGCCATTCATCAAACATTTCTTCTCTAGCCCATTTTCCGTTATGTTCAAGGACATCACTTATTACAACTCTTCCTCCATGTTTAAGCACCCTATACATCTCTTCTATGCTTTTGTCTGCTTCCGCTACATGGTGAAGTGCCATGTTTATGGTGATTGCATCTAAGGATTCATCAAACAGAGGCAGCTCATCCAAGTTAGATCTTATAGGATATACATTATTGAAGCCCAAGCTAAGGCTCTCTCTTTTCAGCTCCCTAAGCATATTCGTTGACTGATCCAGGGAAAAAATAAGGCTAGGCTTTTTTGCGGCAAGTCCTAAGGAAATAAAGCCTGTGCCACAGCCTAAATCACCTACTATCCTTCCTTCAACATCAACCTTTTTCAGTATTCTGTCTCTTATTTCGTCCTTAAAGTATTCGCTTCTCATAGCATTCCAGCTTTCTGCTATGCTGTCAAAATATTGTCTTGAACCCATCCCTTGTGCTCCTTTCATCTTTTATGAAATGCATGGCCGGAAAGTTTGTTTAAGGTAGATTTATACTTTCCTATGCATTATGAAAAAAACTTCTGCCCCTATATTTAGAGGCAGAAGTATATTCCGCGTTTCCACTCTATTTACCATTACACCCGTAACAGCATCTCTTTATCACAGTACCTACATACCGTAACTCTATAACGGGAGTTCCCGTAAAAGCCTACTCAGCTTCGGTTTTATGCTCACAGGGGCACTTCAATCATATTCTGTATAAGGTTCTCTCAGCCTAGAAACCTCTCTCTGTAACACTCCTATGATATACTCTCCCTGATCAACGCTTTATCATATTAATCCTATTTGTTTAGTAGGTTATTGCTATGTTTATATTATATGCTTTACATTTTCAAAAATCAACTATGAAATTTAGTTTGTATTTCTTCCATCTTCATAAATTCCTCATAATTCTCGCTTATACTTTCTATTTGATAATATAAGTTTTGTTGAAAAGCATAGCTTTACATAAGCAATAGGCTTAGGTTGAAAAAGGGCAGCCAAACTTTTATTGAAATTTTAGTACAGATCAACTTCATTTTAAGTAAAAAATAAGGAGGGAATTTATGAGTTTAAAAATCGAAAAGTTAAAAGTGTATGAAATGACCTGTACCTCTTGTGAAAATCGTGTTGAAAGGGCTGTAAAGCAATTAGCGGGTGTTATTGATGCTAAGGCTAGCTATAGCGATCAGTATGTTGAAGTTAAATACGATGACGAGCTATGCAGCCTAATTCAGATTAAAGCTGCTATAGAGGCTGCGGGATATACCACCAAAGCCTCCAAAGACTATAAGTTCATGGGTATTCTCATAGCCGTGGCTGCGGTAGTGCTGCTTGGCTTGAAAACCAGCGGCTTCGATATGGAAGAAAAGCTGGCCAACGCTTCATATGTAGTCCTATTTGTGGTGGGAGTGCTTACTTCTATCCATTGTGTGGGTATGTGCGGCGGTATCATGCTTTCCCAAAGCTTGTCAAAGGAAAGCAAGAACAAATTCGAAGCAATCCAACCGGCTCTTCTGTATAACATAGGAAGAGTTATTTCTTACACTATCCTTGGTGGAATAATCGGTGCTGTCGGCTCTGTGTTCTCACTTTCAATTACAGCCAAAGCAGCAATGCAAATATTTGCCGGTGCATTTATGTTAATAATGGGCTTAAACATGGCAGGCTTCAGCGCATTCAGAAAGCTGCACATTAAGCTGCCCGGCTTTGCGTGTAAAGCAAAAAATAAATCAAGTTCTCCTTTTATAGTCGGTATACTAAATGGACTAATGCCATGCGGTCCGCTTCAAACCATGCAGCTTTTTGCTCTTGGTACAGGAAGCGCTGCAAAGGGTGCTCTGTCAATGTTCGTTTTCGCCTTAGGAACAGTACCTCTTATGCTGACCTTTGGTGCGTTATCAGGACTTCTGAGCAAGGGCTATACCAAGAAAATACTTAAGTTCAGCGGCGTTCTGATTATAGTCCTGGGCTTGATTATGGGAAACAGAGGCTTTGCCCTTGCCGGCATCAATCTAAACCCCATGACGGCACTGGCTGAAGGTTCACAGGGCTCTGCTAATGCATATGTGGCTAAGGCAACTCTGCAAGACGGTGTTCAGATAATAAACATGACTGCTGACAACAACGGATATACTCCTAATTCCTTCTATGTACAAAAGGGTATTCCGGTTAAATGGATAGTTGACGGAGTAGAAATGAATTCATGCAACAATGCTATTGTAGCACGGGAATTGAATCTGGAATGGAAACTGAAAAAGGGAGAAAATATTCAAGAATTTACACCCGGTGATAAGGATATAAATTTCAGCTGCTGGATGGGCATGATACGAGGTGTGATAAAGGTTGTTGACAATCTTGATGCCGTAGATACATCAAAGGCCGACCCTTCATTGCCGCCGCCAAGCACCGGTCCAAGCTGCTGCGCAGTTCCCCTGGAGGATGAGCCAAGCGAGCCTAGCATTTATGGTGATGATATGTCCCTTGTACCTACTGAAACAATTATCACAAAAGCAAAGGTTGATGGCAAGGACTTCAGTGTAACCTTTGAAGGTAAAGGCTATGAGTTGAAGCCGCTATTAGCTGTAACAACCGTTGGTGAGAAGCTGAAGCTGACCTTTGATTTAAGCGAGTTTGATGAGGCCGAAGATGAGTTCTATGCTCTGGACACCGAAACAGGCGAAGAGATATTCTCCTTCATCGGAGAGAAGGGCATAAACAGGATTGAGTTTACTCCGGAACAAGCCGGCGGTTATGCAATTGTACAGGGAGATTATGTCCTGGGTATAATTGAAGCAGTTGATGATCTGGAGACTGTAGATTTAGAAGAATTGCGAAAGTTTTACCTTCCATAAATTAATGAATATATGAAAAAGCTGGCATATCATACCGCCAGCTTTTTCTATTGGGTGTATCAATTGAACTCTCGTAAATAATTACTCAAGTTCAAAGGGCTTTAAAAATTTATCCACTTCTATTGGCTTATCATTTTCATCCATAACCTCTACCTTAGCGAATGCCCAGCCTTCAACCTTAGAAGGGTCAACACCTGCATTAATGAACGGCTCCGGATTTAGTACAAACACTATGTCTTTGTCATTTGTGTCCATATCCTTTGCCCACTCAAACATATTTCCATTACCCATCGCTATATTGTAGTGATCTAAATTTGCGTGATACCCAACTGCAGCTCTGTTTGTTCTCATAATTTCGTTGAATGTATCTATTATCTTGGGGTCGGCGCTGTAGTTAAAGCTTTGTGAACCTATCTCTCCTAAAACAATAAGCTTGTTAGTACTTGGGTCAAGTCTATACTGTTCAGCCGGCAGCTTTGAAGAATCCAAGCCTGCATCCAGGAACGGCTTGGCATCAAATTCCTGTGCGGTATCAAGACTGCCGCTGAAATCCTTTCCTATAAGAAATCTTTCTCCCGTCGGTGATGTTATAGCCCAGGCGTTATTTCCTTGGTCAAATGCTACATTTTCCCCGAGCTTATTTGTTACCTCCTCAAAGGATGATACAGCCTTCTGTGCAACTACATCTGTGGCCTGACAAGCTGATAATGCCAATATCCCTGTCAATGCCATTGCTACTATCGCGACTTTCTTTTTCATTTTAGTTCCTCCAATACTCTATTTCATCATCTTTTCTATCGTCTTAATCAATTCATCAATAACCTCAGGCTCTCCTGATTGAATCCTTTTTACAAGACAGCTTTTCATATGACCTTCAAGAAGCAGCCTGCTTACTGACTTCATGGCAGATTGCACTGCTGCAATTTGGTTCAGTACATCATCACAATAAACATCCTTGTCAATCATCCCCTTGATTCCCCTAACCTGCCCTTCAATACGGTTCAGTCTGGAAATCAGTGATGCCTTAGCTTTCTGAGACCTATCGGAGGTCCTATGACTGCAGCCTTCATGACATGCATCCAGCTCGCAGTCTTCAACCTTGCATATCTTCATATCCTTGTTCACAATACCCACTCCAATATAAAGGCTGTGAGCTATATGTTCTTAATTGCAACTACTTCATAACCGGCATCCTCAATGGCTGCCTTTATAGCTGAATCCGCTGCACTGACATCTGCAATGGCATATTTGCCTTGCAGATTTACCTCTACCTTTGTTGCCCCAATCTGTCTTAGAGCCTCCTCAACATGTTTCACGCAGTGACCACAGCTCATTCCTTCAATACTTATTTGTTTGCTCATTTTACATTCCTCCATTTTTTGTTTAGTTTATGGTTAAATTTTTTACGATTAACTAACATCCGGGTCAGCATGGAAACTGACCCCTACATTTATTCAAGGAACGACACAGGGGTCGTTCCCTACATCCTGTTACTTGTATGCTTTAAACCTCTTGAGTCTCAATGCGTTTGTCAATACGGATACAGAGCTCAGAGACATTGCAGCTGCTGCGAAAACCGGATTCAGCAGTGGACCGCCGAATGCGTACAGCACCCCTGCTGCTATTGGTATGCCTGCAACATTGTATCCAAAGGCCCAGAAAAGATTTTGCTTGATGTTTCTTATAGTGCTCTTGCTCAGCTGAATTGCTGTAGGAACATCCATCAGGTCGCTTCTCATCAATACTATATCAGCTGATTCCATGGCAACGTCTGTACCGGAGCCTATTGCAATACCTATGTCTGCCTGTGCCAACGCAGGAGCGTCATTTATGCCGTCACCAACCATGGCTACTTTCTTGCCTTCCTGCTGCAGCTTCTTAACCTCACTTGCCTTATCCTGAGGCAGTACCTCTGCCAGCACTCTGTCAATACCTACCTGCTTCGCAATGGCTTCAGCAGTCCTTCTGTTGTCACCGGTTATCATGGCAACCTCAATGCCCATTTCGTGAAGCTTCTTTATAGCCTTGGCACTGCTTTCCTTCACTATGTCAGCAACTGCAATTATGCCGGCAAGCTGATTGTCAATGGTGATATACATAGGTGTCTTGCCTTCGGAAGCCAGTTTGTCCGACTGCGCTTCCAGCTGTGTCAGAGCAATTTCCCTGTCTACCATAAGCTTTCTGTTTCCTAGAAGCATATTCTTTCCGTCTATTACAACCTCTATACCATGACCGGGAATCGCATTGAAGCTGTCCAGCTTCTTGATTTCAAGTCCCTGCTTTTCGCCGCCGCGGACAATGGCTTCTCCCAATGGGTGTTCAGAGCCTTTTTCGGCAGAGGCAGCAAGTTGCAGCAAGGTTATCTCATCAACTATCGCCGTTGTAACTATATCTGTAACCTCAGGTCTTCCCTCTGTAATGGTTCCTGTTTTGTCAAATACTATTGTATTTATTTTGTGTGCTGTTTCCAGAGCTTCTCCGCCTTTTATAAGCACGCCGTTTTCTGCGCCCTTGCCGGTTCCTACCATAATAGCAGTGGGAGTAGCCAGACCTAAGGCACAAGGGCAAGCAATTACAAGAACTGCTATAAATACCTTAAGTGCGAAAACTGCATTTTGTCCTGCTGCCAGCCAAACAATCGCTGCTAGCACGGCTATCACAAATACTGTAGGTACGAAATAACCTGAAACTGTATCTGCCATTTGTGCAATGGGCGCCTTTGAGCCTTGAGCATCCTCTACCAGCTTGATTATTTGCGCCAAAGCTGTATCGCTGCCTACCTTTGTAGCCTTAAACTTTATTGAACCATTTTTGTTTATACTTGCACCAAATACCTTGTCTCCTGCCTTCTTTTCAACAGGCATGCTTTCACCGGTAAGCATTGATTCATCGATGGATGTATGACCTTCTACAACCTCTCCGTCAACAGGAATCTTCTCTCCGGGCTTTACAAGTATAATATCCCCACCCTCAACCTCTTCTATAGGTATCTCAATCTCTTTGCCTTCTTGTATCACTATAGCTGTCTTTGGCGCCAATCCCATAAGCTTTTTGATAGCCTCTGAGGTTCTTCCCTTTGATACAGCCTCCAGGGATTTTCCTAGAAGTATAAGAGTTATGATTACTCCTGCTGTTTCAAAATAGAGGTCTTCTACATACATG
>JAQZBM010000135.1 GCA_029238945.1 Clostridia bacterium | reverse complement strand
TTACCGCAGACAAATTCAAACTTGTAGCTGCTTTTGAGCTTCTCCCACTTTTTAATTTTTATCATCCCGATTTCACCGGTGGCTTTTACATGGGTGCCGCCGCAAGGTGTACAGTCGCAGTCTTCTATGTCTACTATCCGGATGTTACTCTCAACCTTGGGCTGCTTGCGCAAAGGCAGCAATGCAAGCTGCTCCTTGTCAACGATATCGGTGGTTACAGGCAGGTTTCGGTATATTATGTCATTTGCCATGCTTTCTATCTGCTCCGCCATATCAGCATCAAAGCTTTCTATATCTATCTCTATAGTAGAGGTTTCCTTGCCTATATGAAAGCTGCTGGTTTCTCCCTGGTACAGCTTATAGAAGCAGGCAGATAAAATGTGCTGACCGCTGTGCTGCTGCATAGCATCCAATCTGCTGCTCCAGTCAATGCTGCAGCCGACAGGACCAAGCTCCAGCTTTCCTTCAGCCACATGCAGGACTTTACCCTGCTTCTCTGCAACATAGGAGATGGGGACTTCGTTTATTGTACCAATGTCAGCAGGCTGTCCGCCGCTTTCGGGATAAAAATATGTTCTATCCAGCACTACTGCATATTTATCTTCATAGGGTACTATTTCCAATATTTCAGCATCAAAATGTGTTTTGTATGAATCATAATAGTATAGCTTTTGCGTATCCATTTTTACCTCCAAGACTAGCTTTTTCTCTAGTTTACCATTTTTTTCGCCCAGTTATCAAATAAAGCAGCAGAATATTCGCTGAAATAATATGTACACGGTGTCGGGAATATACATATAATGTACTGCAATAAAATATCAGCAGCTATAAATTATGGTAAGGGGGGTAGAACATGCAACTGAATGAAACGATTATAGTACCGGTAATTATCGCTATTGTGGAGCTTATAAAGGGATTAGGGCTGCCAAGAAAATTCTCGGCCATAGCAGCAGTTATTTTAGGGATAGGTATTGGCATCTTTTATCTGCATCCCATGGATATAAAATATGGAATATTTGAGGGTATAGTATTCGGGTTGACGGCTGCCGGCTTGTATTCGGGCACTAAGAACACCATTCAGCAGATGAGAAACGGACATAACGGCAATTAGACTGAAGCCCCATGCTTATGGGGCTTTCTTTTGCAATTGCATAAAAATGGAAATTAAATTATAATATGAATTATATGAAGCTGATTTTGTTAATAATAAAATATAGTGAATATAAAATATTGAGGTGCATGTTTTGAAAAAGCATACTAAGGTGGCTCTATTTCTATTGGTTGTTTTGCTTTCTGCAGTAATTTTTGCAGCAGTAATACATACAGATTTATATAACATTAACAATATAAAAGCGTTGCTTACCAAGCTTGGGAAATGGGCACCTGCTATTTTTGTTCTGCTCTGCGTTTTTAGAACCTTTATGTTTTTACCATGCGGATTTTTTTCCGGAGCAGCGGGAGCTTTGTTTGGGCCTGTAAAGGGAACCTTATTAACCTTGATAGGCTTCATTTTAAATTCTTTGATAATTTACTTGATGGCAGGCTATTTTGGACGTGACTGGGTAAAAGGGCTGCTGAAGGATAAATTTGACTCTTTGGACGAGTTTGTCAATACCAACAGCTTTTCAAGCTTTCTATTCCTCAGGGTTGTTCCTCTGCTGCCATTTGATGGGGTTTCGTGTCTTGGCGGCATATCTAAGGCTAAGCTTTCTAATTATCTTTTGGCCACTGCTATAGGCTCCATACCGGGAGTTTTCATATATACATATTTCGGAGACTCCTTGAAGAATTTATCGGTGAATAAGATAATAATATCAGCGGTTGTAATTGTTCTGATGGCTTTTGTACCTTTGTTCTACAAGCTTGGGAAATACAAATATGCTTTGAAAAAAAATAATAAACATGTATAAACGAAATGTATTACAACACAACAATTTAATTCCAGTATACAAATATCCTTCTAAGCACACATTAAACTTAGGAGGTGTATAAAATGAGTAATTCAATGCGACATGAAACTCCCAAAAGACGGACAGGAACAGGATTTTTAGGGTTTATAATAAGATTTGTAGTGGCTGCTCTTGTGTTATGGGTAGTTTCTTATTTATTAAACGGCTTTGATATCAGAGGCGGAGCCGTTCCAATACTTATAGCCGCCTTAGTTATATCAGCAGCTGATTTTCTGGTTGAAAAGTTATTTAAGATTGACGCCTCGCCATTTGGAAATGGTCTCAAAGGTTTTTTAGTATCAGTAGTAATACTTTACTTCGCTCAATATTTAGTACCCGGAATGTCAGTTACTGTATGGGGAGCAATTATCGGGGCTTTGGTAATCGGTTTAATTGACGCCATACTGCCCACAAGAGTAATGTAGAAAATGTACCTGCTTATGTCAAAACAGCTGCTAAGGCAGCTGTTTTATTGAATTATCTTGACAAATGCTATATAGTAATTAGTAAAAAGAACGCGATTTATTTACATATAGATTATCTGACTACTTTGGAGGGATAACTTTTGAAGCTAATAGTACTTGGTAACTACGGACCTTATCCTAAGGCGGGAGGTGCCTGTTCAGGATTTCTGCTTGACTCCGGAAATGTCAAGATCCTTATAGACTGCGGTAGTGGAGTAGTAAGCAGACTTCAGCAGCATATTGACATTGAAGACCTGTCTCTAGTTTTGCTTTCGCATCTTCATAGTGACCATGCCGGTGATATGCTGACACTTGGATATGCAGTTGATATTAAAATGAAAAAGGGAAGCATAGCAAATCCAATAAAGGTCTATGCTCCGGCAGAGCCTGAGGCAGAATTGAAGAGAATCACTGAGAGAAAAGCTTTCGAGGTAATAAAGATTGACGAAAACCCTGAAGTGGAGATAGGGGATATGAGAATTGCCTTTAAGAAAATGAAGCATGGAAGCGAGAATTTTGCTATAAGTATTGAGAAAAATAATAGGAAGTTTGTATATTCAGGTGATACAATGCCTTGCGAAGAGCTTGTGGAGTTCGCAATGGGAGCAGATTTATTCTTGTGTGAAGCTGGTCTCTTGGAGCGGGATGAAAAAAGTATGAGAGCTATGCACCTTACAGCTAAGGAGGCGGGAGAAACAGCCTCAAAGGCTCACGTAAGAAGATTGCTGCTGACGCATTTTCTGCCTGATATCAAGATTGAGCATTATATGAAAGAGGCTTCCTCGGTGTATAACGGAATCATGGAAATTGCAGGAGAAAACAAAGCATACTTTATTTGAAGAATATTAGGAAGGAATTGACAGTTTTTTATAGAAATAGTCTGGATTGGTCCAGACTATTTTTTTTTTGGAAGTGGTTTTATGAACAATATAGTACCCCCAAAATATATATTACCGTTTTTGGCAGCTGCTTTATACATTGGCTGTGTAACAGGCAGCAGGCTCTATAATGCCTTCATCCTTGCGGCGGCTGCAGTTTTGGTCTTACTGCTGCTTTTTATAAATAGAAAAAATACAAAAGTAATTATAGTGCCGGCATTAATGCTTGCGCTGATTTTTGGCGCCTTCCGATATGGCATTGCTGCAGACAGTCAAAGCAGCCTGAAAAGCTTCGAGGGGCAAGCGGTTACCATTGAGGGGGTAGTGGCTGGTGAGCCTTCAGCGGCAGAATATGGGCAGAAGTTTACGCTTAAAGATGTTTATTATGTGGATAAGGACAAGCTTTTCAAGGCCGGTGAAAAGCTGCTTGTGTACGCAAAGGCCGGTGAGACTGTTAATTTTGGTGACAGAATCAGAATGTATGCCGAGCTTGAACCTGCAGCAAAAACAAGGAACTTCGGAGACTTCGAGTTTGACAAATATTATCAAAGCAAAAATATTTACATGAGGGCTAATCCACAGAAAATCATAAGACTGGCAGAAAATAAAGCAGGAATGTTAAGTCAGCTGCTGTACAGCGGAAGACAAAGGATACGGAATATCATATACAGAGCAATGCCGGAGCAGGAAGCGGATATACTATACGGCATCTTGACGGGAGACAAAAGTGAGATCGATGAAGAGGTTATGAACCTTTTCTCCGTAACCGGACTTGCGCATTTATTGTCTGTATCGGGACTGCATATAGGCTTCCTGGTGTTGATTGTGACATACATACTAAAGCCCTTTAAGCTGAAGGAGAAAACCGGCAGCATAATCACCTTTTTCGCAGCTTTGTTTTACATACTGCTTATAGGAGCACCGATACCTGCATTAAGAGCCTTGCTTATGTTTGCTGTTCTGCTTGGCAGCAAGCTGTGGGGGCAGGAATATGATTTAAATACGTCTGCTTCCTTTGCTGTCATAGTTTTACTTCTTTATAACCCGCTTTTTATACATGACCCCAGCTTTATTATATCCTTTGCCTGCATTTATGCAATTTCCTTCCTTCAGCAGCCTATCAGCATAAGACTTGCTTTTTTGCCTTCCTGGCTTAGAAGCAGCCTGTCTCTGTCCTTTGCTGTTTGGATTGGGATTACACCGGTGCTGGCTCATTATTTTAATTATGTATCAATTATTAATATACTGCTCAACGTGGCAGCAGTTCCGCTGGCTTTTGTAATTACATTAGCAGGCTTTGCGGCAGTACTTGTAGGTATGGTGCTTCCTTTTGCTTCTGTTTTCATTTTCTCTGTTTCCTATTACTTTATAAGACTGCTGTATTTTATAAGTGAGCAGGCTTCCATGCTTCCAGGCGCAGGCTTTCAGGTTCCTGACCCTGCATGGTACAGCTATTTACTATACTATGGGGCCGCTTTTATGCTTGTTGAAGGGTTTTGGAAGTATAGAAGCACAGCTTTTAAACGGAGGTATTCTGCGGCCTTAGGCGGTGCCTTGGCATTAATTCTCCTGTTGAATTTACTGCCGGGTAGGACTCTTAGCATAAACTATATAGATGTAGGTCAGGGAGATTGCAGTGTAGTAAGAACTCCAAACAAAAGTACCATAGTCATTGACGGAGGCGGGAATGCTTCATGGCAGACAGGGAGCTATGATATAGGGCAGAGGCTTACAGTGCCGGCTCTTTTAAATTTGGGTATATGGAAAGTGGATACAATTATAATTTCACATGTACATGACGACCATATAGGAGGAACCTTAGCGATTCTAGAAAGCTTCAAGGTAGACCGGGTAGTGCTGCCTGAGATTTCGCAATATCCTGCAGGAGAATACGCTTCGGATAATTACAACAGGCTTTTGGAGCTATGCAGCAAGAAGAAGGTGCCTATAAGCTATCTGAAAAAGGGTGACAGAATAGTGCTGAGCAAAGGCTTGACCTTGGATGTGCTGGGTCCTGAGCTGCCATATATTATCAATACAGATTCTGATGTAAATAATAATTCTTTGGTGCTTAAACTGAGGTACAAAGACTTTGATGCTCTATTTACAGGAGATATCCAACAGGAAGGAGAACAAAGAATTTCCAAAGAGAAGCAGGATGTCGATGTTCTGAAGGTTTCTCATCACGGCAGCCCCTATTCAAGTACGAAGAAGTTCCTGGATTTGGTTAAGCCTGAGTTTAGCATAATCTCGGTGGGAAAGAATATCTACGGCCATCCCTCTGAGGAAGCTATAGAAAGACTGCATCAGGCAGGAAGTATCGTCTACAGGACGGATAAATCCGGCGGCGTGATGATTACTACCGACGGTGAAAGAATGAAGCTGCGTACCGTAAGGAATGGAGATGTTGATGAAAGATAGGTAAATGAAAAATATACTGTGATATAAAAGCTGTTTATTATATAATTGTTAGGGCAATAATTACAATCAACTGCAAAGCTGTGCTATAGACGTGGCAAGCGGAAAGAGAAAGTAGTATAATAAACTAAAACAATTAAGGATGTTGCATATGAGTTATAAAGATTTTTCTAATCAAATAAAAAATGGAGACATAAAGAACGTATATTTACTTTATGGGCAGGAAAGCTATCTGCTGGACAGAGCAAAGGAGCTTCTGCAGGAGAACGTAGTAACTGCTTTCCCGGAGCTTAACTACATCGCCTTGGACGGTGATGCTTTATCTGTAGAGCAGCTGCAAAACGCCTGCGATACCTATCCCTTCGGCAGTGATAAAAAGCTGGTGGTAGTCAGACACCCCGGGTTTCTGAAAAAGTCAGCGGGTAAAAAGGATGAGGATGAGGAAGAAGAAACAGATAATGAACAAAAGCAGGAAGAAATGCCTAAGAAGGATACGGGGGAGCAAAAAAGATATTTGGAGCTTATAGCTGAGGTTCCTGAATCCTGCTGCCTTCTGCTTTTATATTATGGAGATCTGGGAAAACCCAAGAAGCTGTGTGACAGCATAAAGACGAACGGAGAAGGATTCGAGATCGCCAGAGCTGATAAGGAAGAGCTGACAAGATGGGTCAAAAACCGCTTTGGAAAGCGCGGTAAGAAGCTTGGCTTCAAGGAGCTGGATTACTTCATAAACATGTCGGGTTATTTAGATAAAAACTCGGATAAGAATCTGTATGACTTGGAAAACGAGGTAAATAAGATATCCGCCTTTGCCGGAGCTTCTGACACTGTTACTGTTGAGCATATAGATGCTCTTATGCCGAAGAACTTGGAAAATGACATATTTAAACTGATAAACAGCTGTGCAGACAAAAGGGTTGCCGATAGTCTAAGCCTGTTGAACGACCTATTGGTGCAGGGTGAAGAAATTTTCGCTATCCTGGCTATGATAACGAAGCAGATCAGAACCATGATTGCGGTGGCTGAGCTGAATCAAAGGGGGCTGGATGCTAAGGGCGCGGCTTCAAGGCTGAAGGTCCATGAGTTTTATGCAAAAAACTGTATGGCTTATGGCAGAAAAATTGGCATGAGGGGCTTGATTAAAGGTCTGAACAATAGCGTTGAGGTTGAAAATAACGTAAAATCGGGAAGAATGGATAAAAGACTTGCTATTGAAATGCTAATGATGAATATGTTCGGATAATTGCATATACAAAGAAAAGAATCTACCGTTTTAAAATCTCGATATACACCGAGGTATTAAAACGGTAGATTCTTTATAATTACATAGCTGCGTTAAGTCTTTTTGATAATCTTGATTTCTTTCTTGCTGCTGTGTTCTTGTGGAGTGTTCCCTTAGAAACAGCCTTGTCTATAAGACTAGTAACCTTTTGATAGTTAGCCTTTGCGCTAGTCATATCTCCGGTCTTTATAGAATCCTCGTATTTTCTGATAGCTGTCTTTAATGAGGAAATTATTATCTTATTTCTTCTTGTTTTAAACTTTGCTACCTTTATTCTCTTTAAAGCTGACTTAATATTTGCCAAGCCGCTCACCTCCTTCGGTACACAATTGACAAATGGTATTTTATCATAATGGAAATCAAATTGCAAGCAAAATAACAATAAACATCCGTTTTAGTGACAAGCATACTATGCTTTATCAGCTGCGACTTCATACCCTTCAAAGCTTTTGAATAAAAGAGTGCTTTATTACAAAAACTTGATATATAAATCGCACTAAAGTTTTTACATAAAGAGAACTGTACTTTGTGCGATTTATGAACAGCGGTAAACGATTTCGCGCTCTTCAGAGTAA
>JAQZBM010000134.1 GCA_029238945.1 Clostridia bacterium | reverse complement strand
TTTTATTATTGTCAGTGATATAATTTTTATAACGACAAAAAAAATAGCCAAGGGAACTATAAGTTCACTTGGCGAATGTTCGACTTTCTTATGCAACTACTCCTGATTTTATTAACCCTATAAGTGCTTGCGTTACTTGCGCATCGAACTGAGTATCTTGATTGTACAGCATCTCTTCTACTGCTTCCATAGCAGTCAAATGTTTCTTCCTGTAAGGTCTGCTGCTGGTCATGGCATCATAGGCATCCGCTACAGCCAATACCTTTGCTTTTGTTTCCATCTGGCTGCCCTCTAGTCCTAAGGGATATCCTTTACCATCAACCCGCTCATGATGCTGCAGGAGAATTCTGCTGCTCGGTTCCAGAAATTCTATATCGTTTATCAATTTGTAGCCTATGTAAGGATGAAGCTTAATAATTTCAAACTCATGCTCCGTCAAGCTTCCCTCCTTGTTTATTATCTCGCTGGGAATTGCTATCTTGCCGATGTCATGCAGCAAGCCTGCAAGCTCAAGGTACAGCAAATCCTCCTTTGATAATCCCATAGTTCTTCCGATAGCCAAAGCAATTTTAGTTACCCTTTGACAGTGTTTGCTCGTATACTCATCCTTTGTATCCAGCACTGTTATAAACAGCCTGATTGTCTGAAGGCAGCTGGATTTCAGCATGCCTAACGCAGAATTTTTTCCCTGCCTTACATATTCACTACCGCATGCAGATATGTTTTCAGAGATTTCTATAGCTTTATGATAATAACTGTTGCTGTCATGTAATAATTTTTTGGTTTCTTTGATCAGAGCCTCAACAGGTCTGTTCAAAAGAAGACCCTTTTCCATTATGTACCCCACCTTATTCCAATGTATAAGGACATCTAAATGTAGCAACACATGTTTCATTTGAGAATCAAGTATATAGCGTTATACTCTCTTAATTTCAATTTTAGTCTATATAGTCTTAACCCGACCGCCCCGGCAGTCACTTCTTATTTTTGCAGTTATATATTGTATCGTTAAAATGTATCAAAACATAAGAATAATCAAGATGTATTTTGCTCAATTTGTTTAAATGGTTTAAATTTCTTTTAAATGCAATAGATGTCACTGTTTTACATTATATAGTAAATTTTCTCAAAAAGTATGAAATTTTTATGAAATTTTCCTCAAAATCACATGTATTACAGTATGTGCAAAAAAGCACGCTATTTAGCGTGCTTTTATCTAGTGTATATTATACTCTCGCTCTTTCTGTATAATGAGTGTGGAGCAGGTGGTGAGCCTTATGGCTGTTCGGTTTCTCCAAATATTCATCATAAAGAGCCTTAACTTCAGGGTTTTCATGGGACTTTCTTTGCTTTCTTGATTTATCTATATTGTATAGCCCTTGTGCTCTTATAGCCTTAACTTCTTCTGTCTTCTCTTTATCCATTATAATTGGCTGTCCTCCGCCGTTGATGCAGCCGCCCGGGCAGCCCATAACCTCAACGAAATGATAGTTAGCCTCGCCATTTCTGATTCTGTCCAGAAGCTTATTTGCATTTGCAGTACCATGGGCTACAGCAACATTTACATCCATATCCTTAATTCTTACTGTAGCTTCTTTAATACCTTCCATGCCTCTTACTTCGGTGTACTCTATATTCTTAAGATCTTCTCCTGTCAATATATCAGCTACTGTTCTTAATGCAGCCTCCATAACTCCGCCTGTTGTACCAAAAATTACGCCGGCGCCTGTTGAATGCCCAAGTATGCTGTCATAGGTACCGTTCTCAATAGCCGGGAAATTGATTCTAGCCTGCTTTATCATCTTTGCAAGCTCTCTTGTAGTCAAAACTGCATCTACGTCCTGGTTTCCGTCAACATTCATTTCATCTCTGCCGGCTTCGTACTTCTTAGCAGTACATGGCATAACTGATACTACAAATATCTTCTTGGGGTCAATACCTGCTTTTTCAGCATAGTAGGACTTTGCTACTGCTCCGAACATTTGCTGCGGTGATTTGCAGCTGGACAGATTCTCTATAAAATCATGATGGTTGTGCTCGCAGAACTTAATCCAGCCCGGTGAGCAGGATGTAATCAGCGGAAGCTTGCCGCCGTTTTGGATTCTGCCTAGAAGCTCTGTGCCTTCTTCAAGTATAGTCAGGTCGGCACTGAAGTTTGTATCAAATACTCTATCAAAGCCCAATCTCTTGAGGGCTGCTATCATCTTTCCTTCTACGTTTGTTCCAACAGGCATGCCAAACTCTTCGCCAAGAGCAACTCTGACAGCCGGTGCAGTTTGAACAACTACATGCATATCGGGATTTCCTAAGGCATCCCATACTCTCTCGGTGTCATCCTTTTCTCTCAATGCGCCTACAGGACAAATCTTTATACATTGTCCACAGTTTATACACTTAACATCGCTAAGGCTCTTGTTGTAGGAAGTAGTAACTGTAGTCTTTACTCCCCTTCTTGCAAAATCTATAGCGCCTGTTCCCTGTACCTTTTTACATACGCTTATGCATCTGCCGCAAAGTATGCACTTATTCTGATCTCTTACTATAGCTGATGATTCACTGTCTACGGCATATTTAACGCTTGTATTCTCATATGGGACTTCACCTACGCCCATTTCCTCAGCAAGCTTTTGCAGTTCACAACTCAGATTTCTTGAGCAGGTCAGACATTCTCTTTCATGTCTAGCCAATATAAGCTCCATGATGTTCTTTCTTGCTTCTCTAACCTTTGGTGATGCTGTCTTAATAACCATTCCTTCAGCAACAGGCAACACGCAAGAAGCCTGCAATGATCTTGCACCTTGCACTTCTACCACGCATACTCTGCATGCACCAACGGCATTTATATCCTTCAAGAAGCACAATGTAGGAATGTCAATGTTTAAGGATTTTGCGGCTTCTAAAACTGTTGTACCGCTTGGCACCTGAGTTTTAATACTGTCAATAGTGATATTAACCATTTCCATTGTAAAGATCCCCCTATTTAATTATTCCTTAAGTTTTATCGCTTCCGATATTCCCTGCATCATGACTTATATCTACTAGCCAAGTAAACGTTTAATTTTTAACACATTATTTGCTGCGTTGTGACATAAATCACTGTCTTTTGAGCTTAATTTGTTAAAATTGATATTAATAGCTCTCAATTAAATAATAACCAATGTACGGAAGATTGTCAATAAATTAACGCATGTAAAATTGCCAATTTATAACTTACGCAATATATCAAATTTTCTAACAATTTTCTTTAAAAATCTTAGTTTTTAATAAATAACTGTGAAAGGTTCTTCGCTGCGTTCAGGATGACAAATAGTATAATATAGAAGCAATGTTCGATCTATCTAATAATTGTTATTTGAAAATATCAATATTAGTATTATAATAAAACTATACACTGTAGAAAATTTAACAATCTATTTAGTTATAAGGAGATTTTCAATGGTCAATATTATGCAGAAGATTTATGCTGTATGCGAAAAAGCGCTTCAGACAGGAGATTTGTCGAAAGAAGAAATTTTATTGATGCTGAACTGCCCTGATGAAAACTCTGATATTATATTTCAAACTGCAGATATTATCAGAAAAAAAGAAGTTGGCGACGAGGTTCATCTTAGAGGGCTTATCGAATTCTCCAACTTTTGCAGGAAAAACTGCGAATACTGTGGTATCAGAGGGAAAAACAAGACTATCGAAAGATACCGTCTGACAGAAGAGCAGATTGTAGATACCGCTGTCAAATCCGAGAAGCTGGGCTACAGGACTGTAGTAATGCAGTCAGGGGAAGACCCCTACTTCACGGCTTCCAGAATTGCCGAAATAGTGAAGGTCACAAAAGAAAAGACAGATTTGGCAGTAACCTTATCAGTTGGAGAATTCTCATATGATGATTATAAAATTATGAAGGATTCCGGAGCAGACAGATACCTCCTCCGATTTGAAACCTCCAGTGAGGAATTGTATAAGGCGCTGCATCCGGATTCTGACTTCCGCGAGAGGCTTCAATGCCTTCAAGATTTAAGAGCTTTGGGATATCAAGTAGGAAGCGGCTTCATGGTAGGGCTTCCCGGTGAAACCATGGAGATACTGGCAGATAATCTACTGCTTCTGCAGAAGCTTGATGTTGATATGGCGGGCATCGGTCCCTTTATACCAAACGAGGATACAAGTCTGGCCGGTGAGAACGGCGGTACTCTTATAAATGCCTTGAAGGCGGTTGCCATCACAAGAATGCTGCTTCGCAATGCACATATTCCGGCAACCACGGCAATGGGCACTCTAGACCCAAAGGGCAGAGAAATGGCATTGCAGTCAGGGGCAAACGTAGTAATGCCCAATGTTACACCGCAGGAATACAGAGAAATGTACCTGCTCTATCCCAATAAAATTTGCCTGACTGACGATCCTGCACATTGCAGAGGCTGCATCACCGGCAAGATTCACGGTATAGGACGTACAGTCTCAAAGGACCACGGTCACACACTGAAACACAGATAACAGGTAGGGCGCGGACCTGCGTCTCCGCCCGCGTAGGGGACGCTGCCCACAGCGTCCCGTTTCTCCACCCCTAACACCTAATGTAATATAAAGGAGTCTTAATTATGAATAATAAATCTGAAAGACAGACAGCTGATTTTATTGATGAAAGTAAAATCCATGCTATACTGGAAAGCACCAAAAACACTTCCACAGAAGAACTGGAAGCTATAATCGCCAAAGCAGAAAAGGCATCGGGATTAACACCGGAAGAAGCCGCTAAGCTGCTAAATTGCGATAATCATGATATTATGGAGAAAATCTTCAAGACGGCTCACAGCATAAAGCAAAAGATTTACGGCAAAAGAGTGGTTATATTTGCCCCCCTTTATGTCAGCAACTACTGTGTAAATACCTGTCAATACTGCGGCTATGGCTGCAGCAACCAAAACATGACCCGTAAAAAGCTCAGCAAGGATGAAATAGTGCATGAGATTAAAATACTGGAGTCCCTTGGCCACAAAAGAATTGCCATGGAGGCAGGCGAGGACCCGGTAAACTGCGATATAGACTATATCCTTGATGCTATCAACACAGTTTACGGCATCAAGTTTGAAAACGGCAGCATCAGAAGAATTAACATAAACATCGCTGCTACTACAGTGGAGAATTACAGAAAGCTAAAAGCCGCCCAAATCGGCACTTATATATTATTTCAAGAGACCTATCACAGAGAAACCTATGGTAAGATGCATCCAAAGGGACCAAAGCATGATTATGACTACCATACCACAGCATTTGACAGAGCTATGGAAGCAGGCATTGACGACGTAGGCGCCGGAGTGCTTTTCGGACTCTATGACTATAAATTTGAAGTGTTGGGACTCTTGTTCCATGCTTTACATCTGGAAGAGAAGTTCGGCTGCGGCCCTCACACAATCTCAGTTCCAAGGCTGAAGCCTGCTGAAGGTGTAGACCTGGAGGCTTATCCTTACCTGCTGACTGATGATCAGTTCAAGAAGTTAGTAGCAATATTAAGGCTTGCTGTGCCATATACGGGCATAATACTTTCAACAAGAGAAACGGCTGAATTGAGAGATGAAATAATAAACTATGGTGTATCCCAAGTAAGCGCAGGCTCATGCACAGGAGTCGGCGGCTACAAGAATGAATATGAGACTCATGAGTCCTGCAATACAGCTCAATTTAATGTAGAAGACCACAGGTCACCTGATGAGATAATACAGAGTCTTTGCCGTGCAGGCTATATACCAAGCTATTGTACTGCATGCTACAGACAGGGCAGAACCGGTGACAGGTTCATGCAGCTGGCTAAGACAGGAAACATACAAAATGTCTGTCAGCCAAATGCCATCATGACCTTCCAGGAATATCTCATGGACTATGCAGCAGAGGAAACCAGAAAAATTGGTGAAGAGACCATAAGTAAGCATTTGGAAGAGATTCATAATGAACAGGTTAAGCAGTTGACCAAGGAACGACTTGAAGAAATCAAAAAAGGCAAAAGAGATTTATATCTCTAAGGAGGCTTATAATGCAGACCACCCCAAGAAGCGTCAGGCTTCACATCGCTATTTTCGGCAAAAGAAACTCAGGCAAATCCAGCCTGATTAATGCTATAACAAACCAGGAGCTGGCAGTGGTTTCGCCTGTTGCGGGCACCACTACCGACCCGGTCTTTAAATCTATGGAGATATCTCCTATCGGTCCGGTTACCCTTATTGATACTGCCGGTATTGATGACGAAGGCGAGCTTGGTGAGCTTAGAGTGAAGAAAACCAAGCAGGTGCTTGCAAAGACAGATCTTATGCTGCTTGCAATCGCGTCAGACAGCGAACCCAAGGAGTGGGATGAATCCATACTGGCAGAAGCGGAGAAACGCTGCATACCGGTTATAGGTGTGATAACAAAAGCTGATATCAACCCGGGAGATGTTGCGGCGAAATGGTTTGAGACTGCTAAGCTCCCTTACTGCAGGGTAGACTCGCCGCAGAAGAAAGGTATAGACAGGCTTAAGGAGCTGATAATAGAGAATACTCCGCAGGATTATCTGCCCAGTACTATCATCGGAGACCTTATCAGTGAAAAGGATACAATAATCCTTGTTACTCCCGTAGATGCCGGTGCACCCAAATCAAGACTTATACTCCCTCAGGTTCAGGTATTGAGGGACGCTCTGGATGCAGGTGCCTGTACCATGGTTGTTCGAGAGCATGAGCTGCAGGCTGCCCTCGATAATCTAAAGCAGCCCCCAAGACTTGTAATCACAGACTCTCAGGTTTTTGACTTTGTATCAAAGATAGTTCCGGCTGAGGTACCCCTTACCTCCTTCTCCATACTTTTTGCAAGGTATAAAGGCAATCTAAGGGAGTTCTTAAACGGAATCAAGGCAATAGACAATCTGAATCCGGGCGATAAAGTACTTATCGCAGAGGCATGCACCCACTATCCAAGTCATGAGGATATCGGGAGAGTAAAAATCCCCAACTGGCTGGAGAAAAAGGTTGGGGGCAAGCTGAGCTTCACATGGGCTGTGGGAAGCGACTTCCCTGAGGACCTTCCTGAATATAAGCTGGTAGTACACTGTGGAGCCTGCATGATTAACAGAGCAGAGGTTCTGGAACGGCTCAGTAAATGTAAAGAGTTCGACATCCCCATAGTAAATTACGGGGTTCTTATAGGATATATCACGGGAATACTGAACAGGGTGACAGCACCTCTGGAGAAGCATAAATAGAAGCATAAATAGAAGCGTAAAGCTTCTATTTTTTTACCCTTTTCGATATCCTCTGTCACCTTTTTCACAAGTGGTTAATATAATACTTGTGTAAATGGGATTTACCTTTTATATAGGAAAACGGCAGAAGTGCGAATAAGCCTTGCTTGTCCAACGTTATCCTACATGTCATTTCAAGGAGGTGATGCCTTTGCACAAGTCCTGATGCCACATTACTTGTAAAATTTTGTATTAAATTGGAGGAAGATCAATGAAACGCAATCTAGTAAAAACATTAGTATTCATGCTTATCGTTTCCCTGTTAGCAGCAAGTGCAATATACTTTGCAGACCCGCAAGACATGTACAACACACCGGCAGAACCTCAAGATAAGACAGTAGAAGAAGTTAAAGACGTAGAAATC
>JAQZBM010000133.1 GCA_029238945.1 Clostridia bacterium | reverse complement strand
ATCATATCTTTTCGCATTTTTTGAGCCTGCTTTATCATGTTATTCATGTTACCCATTCCTGGAAATCCGCCTTTTGCCATAATTCATACCTCCTAAATTTATTTAAGACAGACTAACTGTCATAATATCATATTTTTATATTATACTATTCTTCACTTATGACTTCAACATTGTCTTGTCCCGCCAGCTTTATAGCTGCTTTTACTATATCCAGTTCATCCTTGGCTTCTTCTTCAGTGTCCTCATTGCCTAATATGCTTTTCAGCTTTATATCGGCGCCAAAGTACTCTGAAGCCTCAGACTCCAGCTCTTTCCTTATCTCAGGCACCTCCAGGGCTTCTTTGCTGTATCTGTCTTCATTGTCAAAGGAGAGTACCAAGATTTTGTCGTCCAGTCTTACCGGTTTGGCAGTCATAACGAAGGTAGCAAGCTTCATCTTTTTTCTTTCCTTAAGGAACTGTCTGAAGCCGCTCCATTTCTCCATTATTCCTGCTGTATCCGCTTTCGCTGCTGATGCCTGCGTTTTCTTCTGGGGTTTTTCCGCTGCCTTTGGTGCCTCTTGCTTTGCCTTTGGAGCACTATCTGCAGCTGTACTATTAAGAGCTGCTGCAGCTACATGCACTCCACCCTCAGCTATGGTACGCTCGAGCTTTGCTATTCTTGCCAGCAGTCCATCTAAGCTGTCATCTCCGGCAGCCTTGCACATTTTGACTACCGCTACCTCAAACAATACTCTAGGGTTGGAATGCCATTTAGTTTCGTTTTCCAGCTCTGAAAGATACTTTATGCATCTTGTAATACTCTCTCCGGAGAAGCTTTCTGCACTTTTCTTGAGTCTATCAATCCCTTCCGATGACATATCTATGACATCCTCAGGCTTATCTAATATTTTTGTCATCAAGAGATTTCTGTAGTGTGCCGTCAAGTCCTTTATAAACTGATTTATGTCTTTGCCTCCTGATGCAAGCTGGTCTATAAGCAATATAGCTTCAGAAACATCTCCCTTCAATATGGCATCCCCAATTTCTATCAGGTGTTGGTCTCCCGTGATACCCAGGACCTCCAGCACCGTAGCTTCAGAAACATGCCTGCCTCCATATACTGCACATTGGTCAAGGATGCTTAGGGCATCACGCATTGCACCGTCGGCATTTCTGGCAATAAGCCTTAGTGCTGCTTCATCCGCCTCAAGCTGCTCATGACCGCAGATATGCTTCAGTCTGCCTATTATATTATCTATGCTGATTCTCTTGAAATCGAATCTCTGACATCTTGATAAAATTGTTGCAGGAAGCTTATGAGGCTCAGTCGTAGCAAGTATGAACATTACATACTCCGGCGGCTCCTCTAAGGTCTTCAGAAGTGCATTGAAGGCCTCGTTAGTCAGCATATGGACCTCATCTATTATATATACTTTATATTTCCCCAGGGTAGGAGTAAATCTGATTGCCTCCCTGAGGTTTCTTATATCATCAATACCTCTGTTTGAAGCAGCGTCTATCTCCAGTACGTCTATAGAACTGCCCTCGTTTATGCTTATACAGCTATCGCACTCATCGCATGGGTTATGCTCTACAGGATTGCTGCAGTTTACTGCCTTAGCCAGAAGCTTAGCGCTGCTGGTTTTACCTGTACCCCTTGTACCGCAGAACAAGTAAGCATGAGATAATTTGTTGTTTTCTAATTCATTTTGCAAGGTTTCTGTTACCTGCTCCTGTCCATAGACATCCTCAAACTTCCGTGGACGCCACTTCCTATACAAGGCTGTATACATATTGTTTTCCTCCAAAACTGTTGTGTATTTTCATTATTCCCTAATTTACATTCTTTAGTTTTATATATCTATGTTAACATTTTTTCACCCTAAAATACAGAAAAAAGTGCCCGTTTGGGAGCACTTTGAATCATATATGTATCCTAGAAGAATCTGATTTCTTCATTGTTATAAATTTTATAGAACACCTCAGGCTTTGTCACATATGCCCTTTCAAAAACCTCTACTATCTCAGGGTTAAACTGTGTACCCTTGCAGTCCCGCAGCTCAGCTATTCCCTCATCTATTGTCCTTGGCTCTCTGTAGGAGCGTTCTGACGTCATAGCATCGAAGGAGTCGGCGGCACTTATTATAGCTGCCATAAGACTTATTTCATCACCTGAGATTCCGTCAGGATAGCCCTTGCCATCATGCTTTTCATGGTGGTGCCTTACAGCATACATGATACTTTCATCCAAGCCGATATTGGATAATATCTTGTAGGCTATCACAGGATGCTGCTTCACCAAATCATATTCTTCCGGAGTCAGTTTGTCCTTCTTATGTAATATAGTATCGCTTATACCTATCTTACCTATATCATGCAGTACCCCTGCTATCCATATATTCTCAATGGTGTGCTTCCCAAGCTTCATTTCTGAAGCTATGAAGGTTGCATATTTTGCTACTCTTATAGAATGGCTCTCTGTATATATGTCTTTGGCTTCTATCGCACTTACAAGGCTTTGCACTGTTTTCAGATATGAATTTTTCACATGCTTATAAGCTCTTGCATTGTCTATACTCAATGCTACACTGCTGCCTATTGAGCTGATAAGGTTCACCAGCTCCTCAGCAGGCCTATTCCTCATATGGTTGCTCATGATTCCTATAAGCCTGTCATGGGCAATCAGCGGAGTAAAGAGAACGAACCTCGCACCTTCCTCCCTATACAGCAGTCTGAAATACTCATTGGGCAGCTTTTCTTCATTGTCCACCTCTATTATAAAAGGCTTACGCCCTTGTGCTATGCTTGCAGTATTTTCCTTTGTAGCATCAACGTTGACGTAGCTCTTATCGTCCAGCCTTATACCTTTTGCAGCTCTTACGACCAAGTCCCCGGGATTTTTCTCATCAAATAAGGCTATTACTGTACATAACGTGTCAGTAGTCTTAATCAACTGACTGACTACTATATCCAACTGTTCTTCTAAGTTCAGTGTACCGGTAGCTGCTGCACTGACATTATTTAAGGCCTGCAGCTCATTGTACTTAGCTCGCAGCTGGTCCTCCATAGTCTTTCTCTGTGTTATATCTCTTACTATGGCTTGTATGCCTACGACACTCTCATCCTCTACTAATCTTCGCGTACTACCCTCGAAATATAAAACTTTCTTGCCAAAGTTAGCTATCTTCAGTTGGAATTCATGGTAATCATTATTGTAGCAGGCTTCTAAAGTAGCTTCGTTTAGTTCACCCCGCAAAATATCCCTGATGTTTTTGCCTATCAGCTGAGCTTCAGACTGCGCCAATATATTCCGCACTGTACTGTTTACATATACAACCTCTGAATTGCTGTTCAGAACGATAACTCCATCTGAGATATTGTTGACAAGCTTCCTGTACTTTTCCTCAGACTCGTTCAGTTGTTCCATAGTAGCCCCAAGCTGCTCATAGGAAGCCTCCAGCTCTGTATTCATCTCTTGAAGATTCTCATTCTTCTCATACAGCTCTTCAGTTCTGCTAAACAAATCCTGATATGATTTCTTAAGATTATAGGACATTTGATTAAAGGTATCAGCCACTTCACTGATTTCGTCATTGCTGTCAATAGTTATGGTATGCTCCAGATTGCCCAGTGCCAATTCCTTTACCCCGTCCCTCAGCAACAGCAAGGGCTGTGATATGGAGTTGGACAGAATAAATGACAGAAGCCCGACAAGCAGCAGCATAATTATGCCGAACACTGTAATGGAGCTATATATATCGCCGTTTATCGAGCTGACATTTTTCAAGAAGTCACGAGCATCCGTAATCGCAATTATCTTCAAATAGTCAACACTAGGAGTCAAAAATGTACAAAGCCATGTGTCGCCTTCATATTCAATATCATATTTGCCTTGAGACATATATAATATTGCGTTTGAAGCACTCTGCAATATGAAGCCCTCATCCCGGATATTCTTAAATTTACTATATTTATCACTTCCGCTAAACTTGATATTTCCTGATGAGTCTATCAAAAATATCTCGGAATCAGATAAATATTCAATTCTCTTAATGGTTCTCTCGAAAAAGTCATAACTAAGGTTGGCAATAATAACACCATCCATTTTTCCCGCTGCATCTGTCACAGGAGTTGCAATGCCAATAGCTTCAAAGCCGCTTATTTCATCTATATATGGTTCAAGCCATATTGTTTGCCCCTCCAGACTTGCAGCTGTATATGCTTTCAGCCTGGTATAGCCTTCATCCTTAATAATTTCGCCGTTGGAGCTTATTAGCTCTCCGTCCGGCTTAATTACATATAAGTTAAGAAAATCACTGCTTAGCGCCGTCTGATTCTTCAAGAAGCCGCTTACAGACTCCGGGGACTTATCCATATATATATAAGCCTGAGCTACAGATTCCAGTATATCTTCTTGTTTCTGGAAGAAGTTATCAATTTCATTTATGTAGTTTAATACATAGTCATAGCTTGATTTCTTATAGTCCTCCATCAGCTTTTGGTCAATCTTGTCATATATAAAATACCAGAGAAGCACAGATGGCAGGATAGCAGCTATGGCAAAGTATGTAAATATTTTGAACTTAAAATTAACTTTTCGCAAAATCTAGTCCTCCGCTGTTAGTGAAGTTATAGTGAGAGAAGATTCTGTATTTTAATATAATTATATCTAACCATATTTTGGGTCTAAAAACAATCCATTTTTGACATTTGTCGACCAAATTTATCTTCTTTCTATCTATTACGACAAAACAGGCAGTACTCAAAAAGCAAAAAAACTTGTCTTTCAACAAGTTAAATTAAAAGGCCGTGCACCTTCCTTCGAAACATACCTACAAGCGTTACTCAGGCAGTTAGCTCCTACCAGGCAACCCTGCGGCACACGAAAGGGTTCACTTACCGTTGCTTCCTTCCGGACCTGGCGGGGTTCATGAATTTCCGTTGCGCAGGACCCAATCATCAACACTACTTACCTGAGGCAGGCCTTACAGGTATGAGTCTCAGCAAAGGAATTCAACCCTGCTATTGCGGATTGCAGGTTACAGGGCACCGCAGTCTCCCCGTCTAGCACGACCAAGATTGTATTCAATTTACTCATTTATTATATAACGGATATCAACATAAGTCAATGCAATATAATAAGCTAAAAGTACCAGATAATTCAATCAGCCTCAGCATACTGACTATCTTTTCGGATGCCTCCCGATAAAGACCTATGTTGGCAGTCCTATTTTTGAACCATATTCACCAGCATTTTTGCCAAAGTCTTTCTATCAGTATCATCTCCGGATCTCCAGAGCTCCTGCAATACTCTTTGCTCTCTATTCTCCGGATCAACATTTGCCGACAGGAAATCTCCCACTTTTGTGGCTATGCCATCTATAGTGCTTTCTGACATACCTATTCTTTCTCCTGCGTTTACAGCCTTTCCAAGAGTTGCCTTCCATTTATCCCAATCGCTTAAGGTTTTTACATTTTCCAAATCCATAATTACATCTCCTATCTTTTATTTTTGTTTGCCTTCTATAGCGAGTTTGCGAAATCCATATATTTTTTCCTTATTTTTTCGTTTTCCTCTTGGGCTTCAATACTGTCAAAGTCCTCATCCAGCTTGTTTTGTGTCGATTGGTCCAATCTGCGCTCAGCCAGTGAAAAAACCGCTTTATCTTCCTTGTCGATATGCTTTGAAAGCATTTGATAATATGACATGGCGTAGCCCACTACATCTACCTTGGCATCATCATCGCCCTCTTTATGTCTTTTTAAGGCTTGCTCCAGCTCGTATATATATGCTCTGCCAAAATCATGCTCTGTAAGCATTCCTTGTATAGGGCCGGGACCAACTTCGTTCACAAGCTTATCGGCCATAACATTGAAAAGATGCTTTTCTTCCTTTTGGTGATGATACTTATCTGCAAAATTTCTTACAAAGTCAATTATCTGTTCGAAAAGCTCAAAATCGACCTCGTTTCCATTCATGATGCTGATACACTGCTTGCGTATCCCAGTCAGCACCTTTTTGATATAAGAATGCTCGTTTCTCAAAATGTCTGTTGAATTCAAACAAACCACTCTCTTTCAATTTACTTATATGATTATAGTTCCCCTACGCAAAAAATTTATAAAATATTATGTAAGCAATCTATAGAATTTTCCCGTGTGTTACCGCATATTTAAGTAAATAGAGAGGAGTTGATAAAATGACCCCATATTTAATTATCTACAGCTGTAAAAGCAGTGTCAGTAAATTCAAAGAAGTTGATGCATTGATAAAAGAATTTGCTTGGGATGATAGGTGGATGTATCACTTGAACAACACCTGGATTATAAAATCGGAGATGACAGCAGATGAAATAGGAAGAAAGCTTGATTTAGCCGCAAGTGCTCATGATGATTTCCTAGTGATTGAGATTGCTGACAACTATGCCTGTTGGCTGCCTCAAAGAGCATTGGATTTTTTGCGGGATTATATCTTTGATTGAACTTCAAAAAAACAAAAAAGCTGCTCAAATTGAACAGCTTTTTTGTTTTTAATCTATATATTATTGTACTGTAGGGAAACCTTTATTTAACCATCCTGCAGTTCCTGTAGCCGGTGTTCCCATGCCTGAATGCATTGATACTGCATCATAGCCTAGAAGTCTTAATCCAGCAACAGTTTGACCTGCTGTTTGACCTGTATAACAATAAACAACGATTTTCTTATCCTTTGGCAAAGTATTGAATTGCTGCTCCATACCCTTTCCGAAAGGTATATTTACAGCGCCTTCAATATGTCCTTTTGCGAAATCTTCAGCTTTTCTGACTGAAAGGAATATTGTTCCTGCATCCTTAGCATCAACAAGCTTCTTTGCATCATCTTCGCTTATCTTATAGTTTGCATAGGTTGTGCCCTTAACAGCTGCTAAACCGTCATAGTATGCTGTAATAGCCGCCTTTATTTCAGGCTCTACTTGGACTGCTGTTGCAGCAGGGAAATCGTTAGCTGTTGTTTCTGTAAGGTCTGCAATGCCTTCAACCTTTGATATCCCTAAATTCCAACCAAGATTTACTGACTTTGCATTTACTCCTGCCATATTCAGGGTAGCTACTGCTTGACCTGCTGTTTGACCTGTGTAGCAGTATACCATTACAGGTTTGTCTGCCGGAAGCTTATCCAAGCTTGCTGCAACAGCTGGTCCCCAAGGAGCATTTACCGCACCCTTTATATGACCCTTAGCATAGTCCTCTGCTGATCTGATATCAAGTATCAGCATGTCTTCTCCAGCCTTAACCTTTGCTACAAAATCCTTCTCAGCAATTTTGTAGATGTCTTCAGGCATGTTTGCAAAATATGAATTTACAGCCTCTGCTAAAACATCTGCTTTTGGCGCCTCTGGTGCCGGTGCAGGAGTTTCTGTCGGTGCAGGAGCTACTGCCGGTTCCTCAGCCGGCTTTGCACAAGCAGACAATCCAATAACCATTACAAGTGCAAGAACTAAGGATAATGTCTTTAATACGTTATTCTTCAATTTGTTTACCTCCCCTATTTGATAACTATGTTATTTTTTTATCATGTTCATTATATCAGTAATAACTACCCTTTACATAAGTCTTTTTTCTTATGCTATATAATGAAACATTATATAAAAATTTAACAAACTGCCTCAAGCTTTAGAAT
>JAQZBM010000132.1 GCA_029238945.1 Clostridia bacterium | reverse complement strand
TTTATCCCGCTGACTGTGCATCCGACAGTTTTACCCTTTGCGTTTACAATCTCAATACCGTCTCCGTCATTCAGATAGTTGCTCTCCAGCTTCAGCTCTGCTATGTTTCCCTTTTGATTAAGTACTTTTCCTATGTATATACCTCTGTTATCCGGGCGTGCAGTGCTTACTATACCTTGATTTCGTTCACCAAACAGGTAGCCCTTGGTGAATTCACGATTAAATGCTATCAGAAGCTCGTATTGAGCTTCTGTTGATATACAGCCTTTATCCCCTCTGTTTATGCAGTCAATGGCATCTCTATAGTTTTTCACTATTATAGCCACATATTCCGGTCTTTTCATTCTGCCTTCGATTTTCAAGGATGCCACATGGGAATTCAGAACTTCATCCAAATTCTCATAGGTATTTAAATCCCTGGTACTTATCAAATGTGAAGCTTTTTCTTCTATTATCTCTCCCTTGGAGTTATCAAAGATTCTATATTTCTTTCGGCAGGGCTGAGCACACTTGCCTCGGTTCCCGCTTCTTCCTCCAATCATGCTGCTCATATAGCATTGTCCCGAGTAGCTTACACACAAAGCTCCATGTCCAAATATCTCAGCATCGATGTCAGCTTCCTGCGCTATGTTATCTACTTCGGATAAGGTAAGCTCTCTGGCTAAAACAACCCTCTTTATACCCACGGTCGAAAGATATTTAGCTCCGTCAGTATTATGAACTGCCATTTGAGTACTGCAGTGAACCTCAAAATCCGGCAGCAGCTTCCTTATCAATAAAGCCAGTCCGATATCTTGAACAATCACTGCATCTACATTGATATTATATAAATAATAAATATACTCTAGTACTTCCTCCAGTTCTTTTTGAAGTATAAGTATATTTACCGTAACATACACTTTGGCACCTCTGACATGGGCATATTCTACAGCCTTTTTCAGCATGTCCTCGTCAAGGTTTTGGGCAAAAGCTCTTGCATTGAATTTACTTCCACCTATGTATACCGCATCTGCTCCGCTTTCTACAGCTGCCTCTAAGGCTTCAATGCTGCCGGCCGGTGCAAGAAGTTCTATTTTGTTCATTCCTTCACGTCCATTCAGTAAAAAATCTATCAACTTAGTTTACCATAGGCGTCACTAATTTATGAATTTTTTAAGTTATTAAAGTTATATAAGGCAATACCCGGCATTATCTGTTATTTTGATTTATAGCCCTGTCCCTTGTTTCTGTCATTACCATATCTGCTCTTGTACTCATCAAGCTCTTTCTTTACCTTCAGAAGCTCAATTTGATTTTCAAAAAGCTTGTTCTGCAGCTCCTCCATTGCTTGCTTTGACACATCAAGCTCACAGCTTACGTCCTTCATTTCCTCCTGGGTCTTTATCCATTCGCGATTTAACTTGCCAAGCTCAATCTGTGTCTTGGTATACTCGGTCTGTGTCTTGGTATAT
Organism: Clostridia bacterium; assembly: GCA_029238945.1. Taxonomy (GTDB): domain Bacteria; phylum Bacillota; class Clostridia; order Lutisporales; family Lutisporaceae; genus GWB2-37-7. Next base: position 6,207 of record JAQZBM010000132.1, on the reverse strand, counting down.
TGCTCCTTCACAGCTTCAAGCTCTTGATTCAAATTCTTTATTTCCTCAAAGGGCTTTTGCATCTCCGATTGAAGAGACTCCAGCTTTTCGCTCACATCTGCATGCTCAAGCTGTGTCTTATAAAGCGCATCAGCCAGATTCAAAGCAGTCAATACAGCTACCATGTTCAAATTGTATCTGTTATTGCTCTTCGAAATTTCTCGCATTATATTGTCAACCTTTTGGGCTAAATCCAAATAGTATTCCTTTTCTTCTTCCCCTACCAGAACATATTCCTGGTCCATTATCCTCAGGCTTATTTTGTTCTTTGCCATATATTTCAACTCCTTTAAGAGCATTAATATGTTTCGTGCTAAACAAATTGCTTAATTCAAATAGCGCGAAACCTATTCCGCTGTTTATAAACCGCACAAAATATTGACTTCTAGAATGTAGAAGCATTATTTATTATACATCCGTAATATATTCTTTAAAAATCGGCATTTTCCTGCATTTTCTATCCAACACGCTAAAGTTTTTACATAAAACTACATTTTTGTGAAGTAAATAATGCAGAATTTTACTCTATGTATTTATTATAGATGCTGAAGATGAAAATTGCAGTAGTAAATGAAAAAAAGTATGCTGCAAATTACAATCCAGCATACTTTTTGGTAAGTATGAGCTTTATTCCTTTTTAAAGTCAGGCAGTTCTCCTATTTCACGTAATGCAGTGATATAACCCAGAAACCTCGGGGTACGTTTTTCTATATCTTCCTTACTGATTCCTCTATAAATAGTCAGTTCCCTTATTAGCGTTCCTGCGCCGCTTGATTGAATGTAACCCGTAGTTTCTTCAAAATAGAAGCATATGTCCGCATGTCGCACTTGTTCAGCCTCCGCCGGACTAAGCTTGGAGTGTGTTTCCCAGTCCTTGCGGGTCTCTTCATAATAAGCTTCATTACGCTCAGTGTGAGGCAGGCAATACCCACGCAATTTTAAACAAAAACGTTCAGGCGGTGAACTCAATGCCTCTTCCCTGACAGCTGCTTCTTCCTTATGCCACTTCTCTATCTCTTCATCTGTCATATCAAAGGAAAACTCTGATGCTTGGTGCTCCAGCTTATCCTTAAAATAGTTCATTATCACATTAAGCTTGAAATATTTCATGCGTCTGTCGTCAGGTGGGAGAGGCAGGGTATCACAGTGCTCCAAGAAATACTGTTTTGTTTCCTTAAATGTGTGGGTACATACCTTCACCTGCTTAGCACAGTCCTCCACCCACTGCCGGAACTTCTCTTCACGTTTATCATCGGAAGCCCCCGATATTCTGCCAATTGCTGTTACACTATTATTATCTCTAATTGTAATACTGTCAGCGTTATTTCTTTCAATCGGCATTTTACTCCTCCAATATATTAAAACAAAATGTGAAATACTTATTCCGTCATCTCTATAACTGTGTCTAAAATGACCTGCCCGTACTGTTTAAGCTTAGTCTTGCTTATGTTATCGTAATTATCCTTCGGAGTGCTCAGATATTCATATATCCCATCACTGCCAAATATCAGCGCTTCCTTCTCTATTCCCAGAAAATCATCTATGGAGTTTGTATAAAGCCTTCCGTAGACAACAGGAACGTCCTTTTTCCTTGCAATAGTCTTAAAGGCTCTTATATAGGCTTGCGAAGCTTTACTTTTTGGTATGGTTTTTGTAGTATCAAGGGCCAGATTTTCAGCATCCTTGCTTGCCATGTTACTAAGCTCTATATAATAAGTGCGCAGATCTTTGCCACTGATATATCTCTTCTTGAAATCATCGGATCCCTGATAGTCGGTATAGCTGCCGTCCCAAAATGCAAAGATAATTGTTTTCTCGGGTTTTATTCCATTCTGCCTTATAATCCTAGCAATTTCAAGCTCTGCTGCTATGGCTGTTAAAGTTGTTGACCCCGGGTATCGCATATTTGTATCATCTCCAAGATAGTCCAGGTTGCTGCCTATAATTATACACTCATTGGCATACTCCGGATTACTGCCGGGTATGCAGCCCACTACGTTATAGCCCTTTATATTTTCATAGTTATCCGCTTGCACAGAGTATTCCGCCACTAAATTTTTGTATTTCAGCAGTTCATTACTTTTATCACCAAAAAACGCTATATGAGAGGTGTCACCGTAGTTCTTATCATAAGAAGTCCATTTATTATAGTTGTCAAAGCTTTTACCTCCCCAGATAGTTGCAAGAGCTTTGGGATTGATATTCTTCCTTATGCTCCACATTGTGTCTGAATATACATTTGGGCTGAGCATTCTGCTGTCAAGGAGCAGCATACCCTCCCTGTATCTGGCAAGCTTCTCTTCATTCATATCCAGTATATCCCGCGGCCCTGTTGCAAAAACCTCCAGTCTTCCATTGAAGCTTTCGGGTGTTTCAACAAAATAATCCTTTCTATGCTCCAGTTCTATCAACTCTCCGCTGCTTGTATACACCTTCAGCTCTGAATTTATAATATTATACAGTATAGGTACATCAAAGCTTTGGATATAGTCCTCTCCATAAGGCTTGATACCATAGCTTTTCAGAGTATCCGCAATGTATTCGGCAGCAAGCCTGACTCCTTCCGTTCCTGTACGTCGTCCTTCATACTTGGCATGGGACAGCTCCTTGACTATTGCCATGGCGTTTTCTTCATGGAACTGATATCTGCTGGGAAATGGCGGCATAAAAAATATTGTTAAAATCAACAGGTAAACCACTGCTTTTATAATCAAGCTGCCCTTGTTGTCCTGATAGCTTCTTAGCTCGTAAATGAGCCTTGGAATGGAGAAGAAGCCGGGTATCCTTTTGATAAAGGTAATGATTCTTGAGCTTCTTTTTTCAAACTCTATCCTCAAGCCCTCTCCAAACAGGTTAAAGCCTATAATACTGGCTCCAAAGGCTGCTGCAGGGAAAGTGACAAGCCACATCTTGGTGCTGCCAAAAAGCAAGTATGCAGACTGAAGCAAAGAAGTCCAGTCAAACTCACTGGATATATAGCGGTCACCCGTGTCGGTATAATAACCTCCCCTAAACACCACTCTCAGCACACTTATTTGTGTCATCAACAGCAGAACCATTGCAACCTCAAGGAAGTACATGACTACTATAGAAGGTATAATATGAGGCAGTATATTCTGTACGGCTATTTCAAGCTTATTCTTCCCAATAGCTACCTCACCCTCTATAAAGTCCTGCTCCAGAATTTTTCTGACATTCTCCGACAAAAGATATGCAAGCCTGCCCCATCCAAGCAGAACCAGCCAAATTACCGCTCTTATGATACTGTTTCTAATCATAAAGTTTAAGATATCTATGGAGCTGAAAATCAGAACAGCTATTGCCAGGGGAATTGCACTGAAATTAACATTGAAAAACTTAATAAGTCTTATGGCAAACTTGTTTTGATAACCCGCCAGAATTGCAATTGGCAAAGCAATGACAAGTCTCAGCAGTGCAGCCAGGCAGGCTTGAAGCATAGTCATTTTGGTCCCGTATATGATTAAACTCTTCATATCCCTGCCTGCTTCATCAGTACCCCATGGATAATCCTTTCCGGGGGGTATAGGGGGAGTAACCAGACTGGATGTATTGTTCTCATTGCTGTACTGCATTCTTTGCATACCGTAAGGATCAACCGGATATACATATTCCGGATAAACGCTTGCCAAAATAAGCAATATCAAAATCGCCGTTCCTATTATGAGCGGAAAATTCACTTGTCTTCGTTTATAAAAGCTTTTTATTTTTCCCCACAATTTTCTCAGTCCTTCAATACATAAAATAAATAATTATTCATATTGCCATATTACTTTATTCATATCTGTTTTTGCAGCTTTTACTGCCGGATAGATAGCTGCCATAATACTTAGAACGCCTGGCAATAAGAATCCCAATGTAAGTGTGTGAACTGATATATATAGTGGTATGTTGAGGTACAAGTTAATTAGTAAAGATGTTATCAAGCTTATAGCGATACTGAAAATACTGCTTGCTAAGCTCATAGTCAAAGCTTTGGCATAAATAGTTCTCCTAATTTGTTTCTCTGTATTTCCATAGAACTTCAAAAGTCCGAAATACCTTTTATCCTGTGTGACATCAACAAGAAGTATATTTATCAAGGCTATAAGCACTATGAAAAACCATAATGCCGCAGCCACCAAAATCATCTGCCTGTTTTCCTCGAAAAAGGATAGTATTATCCCGAATTGATTGGAATAGGTTATTTCTTGAGCTCCCGCCAAACCAGCGGCTTCAAGGTAATGAGATACTCTCGCCTTTGCCTCTTCAATATGTATATCTACCAAAAACAGAGCCTCATCAACACTATATCTATCCACGTTATAGTCAAGAGTCGTAATTGGTATATAAGCTATTCCCTGCTCTTTATCCTGTACTCCCTCTGAAAGATCCATCCGTTTGCAGACACCTATTACCGAAGCCTCCAGTTCTGCTCCGTTATATGATATTTCTACATTTCTGCCCAGTATATCGGTGGTTCCAAACAATTTGTCCGCAGTTAAGTCATCCAGTACAATTACCCTTTCCTTCTTATCCACATGGCTTTTGCTTATAAATTTCCCTCTTAAAATGTCCAAGCCTGCGAATTCACTATAGCCGCTGCCTACAGCCTTAAACGCAACGCTGCTTTGAGATTTAAAGGAGCTTATTTGTGCAGCACCTTTTACAATGGGTATCATAGCCTTAATGCCGGGCATTTCTTCCTCCAGCTTTTTGAGGTCCTGATAGGTCGCATCTGCTTCGTTTAACTGAACTCTTATAAGCCTAAGCCCGTCTTTGTTGAAGCTTTCGGCAAAGGCTGCTTTGCCGCTTTCAATAGTATTTATCAGGCTTAGAAGCGGCACCATACCTATAGCAATGCATAGAGCTCCCAGCAGAAGCTTATTGCTGAAAAGCTTTCTCATAGTGCGACCTCCTCTGCCATTATTCTGCCTTTTTCAAAGACAATATGTCTTGAGGCCCTTTCCACAATCTCCGCTCTGTCTGAGAAGGTGATTACGGCAGTGCCTTTAGCATTAACTTCACCTATAGCATCCAAAATCTTGGCACAATCCTGCTTGCTTAGGTTTTCACCGGGTTCATCAGCTATAAGTACTGTCGGCTTCAACACCATAGCCCTTGCTAATGCAGTCCTGTGCCTATCTATATCAGCAATATCTCTTGCTTTTTTATTAAGGATGTCCTTCAGCCCGAAGGCTTCAGCTGCTTCCAGTATCAGAGACTCTTTTTGCTCATTATCGCTGTGCAGCAAAGGAATTTCTATGTTCTTGTAAACGCTTAAGCTGTCAATAATATTTAAGCCCTTGAACATAAAACCAATATTCTTGCTTCTAAGCTTGTCAAGGTTTTTAGATTCCAACATTGTTATATCATTGTAGTCAAAGATATATTTACCTCTTTGCGGAGTTGTCAGACAGCCTAGTACGTTTATAAGGCTTATTTTGTCTGTTCCATATACTCCGCTTATCACAGCATACTCTCCCGAGTCCACTCTTAAGTCCAGGTTTTCAAATACCATTTCTCCGTCAGAGCATAAGGAGTTTTTGATACTCACCTGCTCCATCCAGATAAGTATAAAGCTGTCTTGATTTATCATTGCAGCTCATACCCCCAGCTCCACAGCCTAAAGGTATACTGATCCTGTACTCTTTCGGGAGGATTTACTATATATTGGTCCCCGGGAATTAAGCCTTCGACAATTTCAACCAAATATCCGCTTTCCATGCCTGTTTTCACCGGCTTGCGTTCTGCTTTATTGTCCTTAAACATGTAAACAAATCTTTCGCCGTTATAGTCTTCCACTATAGACTGGAAATTTACAACTGTAACATCTTCCTTGGCATTCAAATCAATTTTCATTTCTGCTTCAAAGCCCACCCTCATGTCTTGGTCAGGCTCATCAACTGCGACTTTAATTTGTACCATAGGCACTCCGGAACCATTCTGAGGCAGCTCAGCTGATTCTTCTATTTCAATCACTGTACCTACATAAGACTTCTGCTCCAAGCCCTTTAGGATGATTGAGGCCTTCTGTCCCTCAGCCATTAGCACAGCTTCGTTCTGCTTGACATATGCAGTAATGATGTATCTTGACAGGTCATATATCTGTATTGTCGAGCTCTCCACTGTAGGGTATTGATTATTCAGCACCTTGCATCTGATTACTTT
>JAQZBM010000131.1 GCA_029238945.1 Clostridia bacterium | reverse complement strand
GTGATAAAATCTGAGCTCTCACATGATTATTCCCCCCTCGTATTTTCACCTTCATAAACTCCGTGGATAAAGTTGTACAGAAAATTCTAATTTATGATAAGTATTCTGTTTATGCATATGATGCTTTGTCCCACATTATTACTGCATTTCAGTAATATGTAATATAAAAAAACAAAATAGGCTGGCAGGATATTTATCCCTACCAGCCTATTAATATGTCCCATCAAGCAATTCTACTTAGATCCGCTTATCACAGCTATAGCAAACCATTCTCCTTCAATAGGTATTGCATCAATCTCGCTCTTTTCTCCAACGCCCTCACCAATGGTTGCTGATTCCAGCTTTGTAAAGCCTGCCTCTCTATGAAGCTTATCCAAGCCATCTCTGGAAAGAATCTCACTAAATAAGCTCATATGCAGCTGTTCCCTGAATGCAGCCTCTATTTCCTTAGCGGCTTCGGTATTGCAGTCAATATAAAATACTGTGTTCAGAAGCTTACCATCAGCCTTTAATATTCTATAGCTGTCCTTAATACCTTCTCCCGTCACATCACCCATGTTTGTTATGCCAAATAGGCTTGTAATCCTGTCAATGGAATTGTCCTTCAAGGGCATATTTGTACAGTCGCATGCTATGAAATTGGCCCTGATATTCGGATTTATCTTCTTTAGCTTCAATCTGTCGTATTTCAATACTTCAAAGCTTAAATCAGTTAGAATAAACATAGGACTATAGTCTATTTTCTCAGCAATGTATGTAGCAAGCATCCCTCTGCCTGACGCAGCATCAAGTACAATGTTTGGCCTTTGAGCATTCAATTCATTTACAATATACTTGTTTGCGGCATTAAAGAGTTCTTTCAGCTTCTCGGGAGTCTTGCTTTCTATTTCTCTGTCCAGCTCCTCATATTCCATCTCCTTGTAGGATGAAGACCAGTTATTGAAAAGCTCCTGCTCCTGTGAACCAAAATATATTACCCCGTCCATAACCTTGAATTCATGACCACAATCACAGTCTATTACTGCATCGACAATTTCCTCACCGTCTCTGGCTCTTACCTCCTTGAGCCTCAGCTCGCCCTTGCAATCAGGGCATCTAAGTATTTTCAGCAAATCGATGTACATATTCCTTCCCCCTCAATCTAAATTTTATATATCAGCTTCGGGATTTTCCTTTTAGTCAAAACAATAGAATCTGTCTCTCCGGTTTGTACTGCCCCCATCCTGGTATAGAAGCCCACAGCCTGAGGGCTGGTCACAAAAGCTATTTCTCTTATGCCCTGATTTTTGCAATAATCAGCCATATGCTGCCATAGCAGCTTCCCATAGCCTTTTCCTATATAACCTGGTTCAATATAAAAATATTCCAGGGATGTCTCCCTGTCACTTGATAAAAGGTTGTAAAAGCCTATGACAACACCATCCTCTTCCATAATAAAGGTTGGCTGACTGTCAATCATCTCTTCAGTCACCTTGTACAGCATCCTGAAGTTGTCCATGAAATCCTCGCCATATCCCCAATAGGCCTCTGACCTTACAGCTATATCAGTCAAAAGCTGAGATTCTGATGCGTCTGCTTTCCTTATATTGACCATTTTCCTACCCTCCCTTAGATTTAGCTATATTATACATTAAATTCCATTTACTTGCATCAATATATTATATGATTTTATTCCCCGCAAAAAAATAGATGATGTGCTTTACTGCACATCATCTAAAAAACCTGTATCCTTTAAATTATCTCTTAGAAATTCTATAAGCTCTATTTCATCCCTGCTCAGGTATCTTAAGCTTCTTCTTGGATCTATCACATATTTCTTTATAAGCAGGGCACTCTGATTTTGCAGCTCCGGTATAAGCTCCTTCATTAAAATTATACAATTGGCTATTCTGTCGCTGTCCATAGAGTCCATACATTCCATTATTCTTTTATACTTATCGGCTGCTTCCTTATCACCTTTGTCAGCCTTCTCCTTAAGCATATCAATATATTTCAACTTATCACATCCGTATTCCAATTCTTCCTCATTAGGATATGCTTAAGCTTAAGAGTTATACATCTGCAAGAAGCTGTGACGGTTCTCCTATATGGTAGATATAAAGCTTGTGCAGAGGTCTTGTCATCGCTACATATAAAAGCTTGGTATCCAGCTCTGAGGTTGTATAGTTCTCCGCGTCGGCATCTGCCACAAACACTGCGTCGAACTCCAAGCCCTTGGCAAGGTACGAAGGTACAATCAAAAGGCCGCTTTTGTATTCCTTCTCTTTGCCTGTTATTATATAGGGACTGTCCTTGCCCTTTTTGAAGTAGGAGTGCATTTCCTCACACTCCTTTGCTGTCTTGCAAATTATAGCTATGGATTTGAAGTTTTCCTTCTTTAGCTCCTTTACCTTTGCAGATATATCCTGGGCTATTTCCTTTTTCGTTTCCTTACTTATAACATGTACCTTTTCTCCATGCCTTATTACAGGCTGGGCAGGTATCAGCTTATCATCCTTCAGAGTTGCTATTACCTTATTTGCCGCTTCCATAATCTCTACAGAGGTACGATAGCTCTGCTCCAGTGTAAGCATCTCGCTTTTATCCTCAAATACGTACTCGCTAATGTCCTTCCAGTCCTTTATGCCTCTATATGAGTGGATTGCCTGTGACAGGTCTCCCAATATGGTAAAGGAGCTGTCTTTTATTATGTGCTTCAGGGTATAAATCTGAAACACGCTGAAATCCTGAGCCTCATCTATTACGATATGCCTTACGGGGATTTTCTCGTCTACTCCGTAAATCTTATACTTCAGATACATAATAGGTGCTATATCCTCCAGATCGACAGTATCTGTCTTCAGCACTCCTAAGGTATAGCTTCTAAGGAAGCTTGCCGTTTCCTCATCAGTCTTTTCAGCCATTATTGAGTTAAAAAGCTCTTCATCCTTCAGAAAGTCCTTATAATATTGAAGAGGATTTGTCTTGGAAATCTTAGCTATATAGCTCTTGACGGCTGTCTTAGATATCTCCTGTAGCTTTGCTATTGCCTCATTCTTGTTATCTATAGCTTTCACAATCAGCCGCTGCCTCTCGTCACTAGGCTCCATTACCTGCTTCACCTTGACAATATATCTGTCACATTTGCTCTGTATACTCTCCGCTAAATACTCCTTTTGAGCCTTCAAACGATTTTGCAGGTGCTTCTTGATTTCATCAATTCTCTTTACGATGGGATGCTTGCGATAATCCTTTATGAAAAGCCTGTTTATATCCTCATACTTAAGTATAACCCTTCCTCCTAGAGTAAAGTCCTCCTTAGGTATGAAGCTTTCCTCTATAGTCTCTATATATTGGTCAATTATCTCCTTGAAGGTCATGGAACATTTAAGTTCAGACTGTGCTCTTAATCTTTTATTATAAAGCTGCTGCTCCTCAGTCTTGTTCGTTTCTACAAACTGTATCAGCTTCTGATTCGGGTCGTTAATCTTAAACTTCTGTCCTATAACACTGAAGGCGAACTCCTCATAGGTGGTTTGCTTAGTCTTCTCTACCCCCAACTCCGGAAGTACATCGGATATATAGTTCAAAAATAGCTTACTGGGTGCTATAATCATGAAGTTTTCAGGTTTGAAGCTTCTCTCGTAGGTGTAAATCAAATATGCTATTCTATGCAGTGCTATTGTTGTTTTTCCGCCGCCGGCTGCTCCCTGTACTATCAGAGGCTTCCACATATCAGCTCTGATTACCCTGTTCTGTTCTGCTTGTATGGTAGAAACTATTTCTTTAAGCCTGTTATCGGCACTGGACCCCAATGAAGCTTGCAAAAATTCGTCGTTGGTGGTTATGTCAATATCAAACATTTCCTCCAGCTTGCCTTCATTTATCGATAACTGCCTTTTTAGCTGCAGCTGACCTTTTATGTCTCCGTCAGGACTTATGTAATGTGCATCTCCCAACCGTTCCTCATAATAGAGATTTGACACCGGCGCACGCCAGTCAACTATAATCAGCTCCTGGTCTTCTTCTCTTATCAAAGCCATTTTTCCTATATATATTTTTTCGGTTTCCGTTTTCTCTGCCTCCTTGAAATCAACCCTGGCAAAGTAGGGCTTGCTCCTTGCTGCTATCAGATTTCTAAGCTTCACATCGGCTCTGTCCTGGAGCATGGTACCAATCATGAGATCTATATATGCTTGGCTGCTCTCTGAGTTATAATGTCTCTTTCCCTGTTCTATGTCCTTATCCAAGGTAGACTTGCGCATTGTCATTGTCTTTAGGTTTTCCTCTACATAGTCAAGGGTATACTCCAGTCTTTTCAGTTCTTCTTTATACGCAGGATGATTTTTCGCAGGCATTTACCCACCTCCATGAAAAAAATCGAAGCATAGCTCAATTTTAGTAGAAGTCTATATAAATTCAAAGCGGCAAAGTCATCTAAAATGATTTTCCCCATATTAGCTGTAATTACTATTAAGCTTTAACAACGCTTCTCTTACTAAATCAAGTTTTTTCTTGACAATCCGGTATTTTATTCATATAATATAGTTGAAAAGTGAGGAAGTAATCTTTTTCTGAAAGATTGACTTCCTTTTATATTATGTCAACCAATTTGCTGTTGTATCCAAATTATAAGCCCCTGATGTAAATCAGGGGCTATTTAACAGCCATTTGCGAAGCAAATCCGGCAAAAGAGAAGGACTCGATGTCCTGAGCTTTTTTTTAACAGCCTTTAATGTAACTCATTCTTATACAACAGCGCTATTCGGCTGAAATTCTTCGCTTCATTTCTCTCGCTTATATACAGCTTCACTTTGCCTGACAGCTTCCTATTGTATTTAATTTTGTAATCCTTCTTGAAAAACTTATTTATATTATAAAACTTGTTTTCTTCATTTTCTGAATTAATATGTGTAATCATAGCGCCACTCCTTTCGCCACAGTAGATTATACTTGTAAGTAAAATGCTATCACTTTAACTATATGCATGTCAATGTGTTATTAGAGCTGTAATAATTTTTAACACATTTGTAATATATAAATCCCCCAGAACCATTGATATCAGTCGTGCTCTGTAAGTATTATTTCTGCAGGCTCCTTTGCTGTTATTTCAATTGTGGACCTGAATATCTCAGGCACTATCCAAGTGTCCCCCCTTTTGAGCCCTTCCTTTTTGTCCCAATCACTAATCCACCCTTCTCCGGATATCAAGGTCAGAGCAGTAAAACAGGAATTTCTGAAGCTCCAGCTTTGAGCTTGTGCTAAAGATATATAATAGGTTCGGAAATAGTCGCTGCAGAAAACAAGATTCTTCTGTCCTTCGGCAAAATCTTGATGATAAAGGTTTCTCACCCTTATATCTGATATGTCGAAATCTATACAACTTAAAGCCTTTTCTATGTGCAGCTCCCTGCTGCACCCATTTGCATCCTTTCTATCCCAATCATACAGACGATAGGTTAAGTCGGAAGGCTGCTGAACCTCATAGACAACTATGCCCTTTCCCAGACTGTGCACTGTGCCGGCAGGTATGTATATGCAGTCTCCCTTTTTTACCTTTATCATATTAAGACAGCTTCCTATGTCACCATGCTCCAGGGCATCGCTTACCTTCAGGCAATCAGTATCAGCTGCAAGACCGGCTACGATTTCCGCTCCCTCATCACATTCCAGCACTACCCAAGCCTCGGTCTTACCCCTGGGTTGACCTTCGAAAAGCAGTGCTTTATAGTCGTTTGGGTGAACCTGCACCGAAAGTATGTCCTGCGCATCGATAAGCTTAATCAGTACAGGCATGGTGTCTTTATCAGTTTCCCAGCTCTCGCCTATGTTCTCATTCTCAAACTCCTTGTTGTACTGCTTAAGCCTCTGTCCTCCCCAGGGCTTCTCCTTCAAAGCAGGTACTGACTTATATGGCATCACTTTTCTCCCTCCGGCATTCTTTGTTGACATATTTTCCACCTAATACAAAGTATTAAGGTACAAGAGAAAGTGAAACCCTGAAATGAAAAAAGAAAGAAGCCTTCTCTCATAAGGCGTCAAAGTGATAGATTTACATATTTTTTATATACTGCTATTATTAAGCTATAGGGAGGAAGTAACTTATGAAGAAAGCATATATAATTTTGGCATCACTTGCAGCCTGTATTCTACTGTATTTTATTGAACAGGTTCTTGCAGTTGACTATATAACTAAAACAGCTGCAAAATTGATACTGTTTTTAGTTATACCTTATATAAATTTAAGATTTGTGAAAAAATCCGGTATATGGGATGGTCTGAATCTAAGAAGGCATGGAGCATCAACGTTTAGACTTGGATTAATTCTTGGCGCGGCATCCTTTGCAATTATTATAGCAGCCTACTTCGTGCTCAAGGGATATATTGACTTTAACGGCATTGTGCAGGAGCTGCAGTCCAAGTCGAAGGTTACCCCCTCAAACTTTATTATTGTCGGACTTTATATAACCTTCGGCAATTCCTTATTAGAAGAATTCTTCTTTAGAGGCTTCATATTTCTCAACCTTTACAATCAAGGCGCTAAAAAGCTCGCATATACTTATTCTTCAGTATTGTTTGGCTTGTATCACATAGCAATTTTCAAAACCTGGTTCAATCCACTGCTTATAGGTCTTGCCCTTTTTGGATTGATAAGCGTAGGTATAATCTTCGACTGGCTTGATACTAAGACTGAGAACTTTATAAACTCATGGATTGTACACATCCTGGCTGATAGTGCCATAATAATTATCGGCATGCGGATGTTTAATATGATTTGATTATTGTCAACAAAAAATCAGGCATATTTTTTTACATGCCTGATTTTTTTAGTTTCAATAGTTAACTGCTATTTCATCATTTTTTCTATAGTTACCAGCAATTCATCAACTACCTCAGTCTCTCCTGCCTGAACCCTGTTTATAAGACAGCTTTTCATATGACTTTCCAGCAGCAGTCTGCTGACTGACTTCATTGCAGATTGCACTGCTGATATCTGATTTAGAATATCATCGCAGTATATATCCTTGTCTACCATACCCTTTATGCCTCTGACTTGTCCTTCTATACGGTTAAGTCTGGCAACCAGGGATGATTTCATCTTTTGTGTTCTGGCTACGCTTCTACCGCTGCAGCCCTCGGGGCAGCCTTCCATTTCAAGGCAATCGTCGTTCGGGCTGCAACAGCTCGGAACCTTCTTGCTTTCATCCGACATTTTTCCACTCCCCTTCAACATCAGCAGTCTAAATGCTCTTCATTTCTGCTACATCATAGCCCGCATCTTCTACAGCTTCCTTCAGCACCTTTTCATCCATGCTGCCGAATAATTCTACTATGGCATTTTTATTTTCCAGGCTTACATCTACCTTTGAAACACCATTAACTGCCTTTAGAGCCTTCTCAACGCGCATTACGCAGTGACCACAAGTCATTCCTTCAATTGATATTTGTACCTTCATTTTACATTCCTCCATTTTGTTAATTTAGTTTATGGTTAAATTTTATAATTAGTAGTGATTTTAATCGGGTCAGCATGGAAACTGACCCCTACAACCCTGTCACCTGACACCTGTTACCTGTTACCTGTTATCTATATGGCTTAAATCCTCTGAGTCTCAATGCATTTGTCAGCACGGATACCGAGCTTAGTGACATTGCTGCTGCTGCAAATACAGGGTTCAACAGCGGTCCTCCGAATGC
>JAQZBM010000130.1 GCA_029238945.1 Clostridia bacterium | reverse complement strand
TTATATCTTAGTTTTGCTGTCAGCGTCTAGCGCCGACCTTTACTATGATACCAAATTACTTGACGTTTGTCAACATAATTTTTTAATTTATTTTTTCTTTCTGTCTTCACTATCTCGTCTGTTTTGTTTCCCGGCCGAGCCAGGAATCTTATCTTATCACGTCTCTCGCCATGCTGTCAACTGGAAGTTTTTCACTTCGCATTTCTCTGTTTACAAGTCGCTCAAATGCATATCTCATATGTTGTCTAACTTCAGGCGACTTATATAATATATCATGGGATTGTTACTTTGTAAAGAGATAATTTATGTTAACTTTTTTACAATTATTATTAGTCTTCATTTAAGTTGTAGATAGTACTATGCCCATTGTATATCATCAAATTAACCAGTTGATGCTCCTGCCCGAACATTTCTTCAACCTTGTCGCATACTAAGTCAAAATCATTCTCTTCTATATCATTGGCAGAAAGGAAGAACACATCTTTACTGTCATTGTAATAGCCAACAATGACATTTCCATTATATCCTCGCTGTAAATCTTCATTATAACCATAAGTCAAATTTCTTATTTCTATTTTGTCATATTTCTCGGGATTAGATATTTGTATCCCATCTCTATTGATATGTAAAGAGTTATGTATACCATCCATAATGTTCATCCTTTCTATTAAAGCGTTGCATATAGAATGTATTCTAACCAGCTTTCGTTTTTTTATCTATATAATATAGAAGAAAAGAGCCGACCTTTGCAATTAACTTTCTCCGTATTTCTGCAGCGGCTCTTTTCATTTAGAAACTTAATGCGCACATTATATTTCCATTTTCTTTATTTTGTATCGTGAAATTCATTTATTAGAAAATGTTAATTAAGTTTTGATATACAGCAAAGCAAAATCTCTGCTATTTATGAAAAAAACAGCAGAGACTCTATTAAAAATAAAGGAAAGGGGATATTGAAGGGTATTGTCTTATTTATGTTATCTAGAGCTATTGCTCCAGGGATATTTTTGTCGTTTCATTTACTTTACAATATATTTATAACATGTTTTTACTGCTTTTTTGTTATCACAAAGTAAAGTTAGTTTTAATTTATTACTAACAAAATGTTAAAAGCTCTTGGATACATTCCAAGAGCTTTTATTATAAATCTTCTAAATTCTAAATCTTTTAATTACTTCTTTCAGTTCAGCAGCAATCAGTTTTAGCTTTTCTGCAGTTTCTGAGATGTGTTCTACTGCCGAGGTCTGTGTTTCTAGCGAAGCAGCTACCTCTTCAGTAGATGCTGCAGTCGCCTGACTTATGTATGATGTTTCGGTTATAGCCGTCACCACCGCTTCCTTGTTTTGATCAATTTTATCTATACTTTCTATTAGATGATCTATTTGTACGAAGGTATTGCCAATGGTTTTTTCTATAACATCAAAGGATTGAGTAGTGACTTTCAATGCATTGTTTGACTCACCTATAATAATATTTGCCTTATCCATCTTTACCTTTGCATCATTTATATCGCCCTGTATTTCATTTATTATAGACTCTACTTCAGTTGCAGAATTTGATGTTTGCTCCGCAAGCTTCCTTACTTCTTCAGCAACAACAGCAAAGCCTCTTCCATGTTCTCCCGCTCTCGCTGCTTCTATAGCTGCATTTAGAGCTAATAGATTCGTCTGGTCTGCTATACTCTTTATTACATTTATTATTTCACTTATATCATTTGATTTATTGGCTAGATTATTTACATCATGTCCTATTTCTGAGGTAATTCTGTTATTATCCTCAAACTGAAGCTGAAGCCGTTGTATTGCATCCATAGCATCCTTACTTACCTTATTTGTCTCACCTACATATTCTCTAACTGAATTTGAACTTTGCACTGAAGACTCAATTTCGTTAGCTAGATTGTTGAGCTTGTCAACACCCTCCTGTGAATTTTCCGCTTGTTTAGTTGCACCCAAAGTCAAATCCTCTGCCGCTCTGGAAACATCGTTTATAGAATCTGATGCTTGAGTTGTAGCAGCAGCAAGGTTCAAAGCATGCTCAGCGGTCGCAGTGGCTTGATTCATGATATTTCCTACAACTTCTCTCATCAGCCTTCTCATATTGCCGATAGAGTTTGCCATTACACCGGTTTCATCCTTGCGCTTTGCTAGATAATCAAAGCTCGAGTCATCAATTAAGTCCAATTCAGCTGTCTTATTAATTAGTTCAGTAAGCTTAACTATTGGCTTTGATATGATTTTACCAACTATAAAGGCGACTATAGAGGCGAATAATATACCCAACAGTATGAGTGCTACAAGAACTAACATTAAGTCATTCATTTCCTTAAGCACCTGATTGATAGGTACGTCGACTATAATAATATCGCCATTGCTTAAATGATTATATCCAAATATCTTCTGTAAACCTTCATAGCTATAACGTAATATACCTGCTTGGTTTTTGCTCATTTCCTCTGTCAAATGCTTAAGCAAACCGTTATTTTCTGTTGCCAGATTTGCTCTTTCTCCATCAGCTGCAGTAGGGCTGGCTTGAGTTGCTGCGTCAGCTGCCACTCCTGAAGTACCTTCATCTTGCTTGAAGGAAGGACGTACAAGGAAGTTATAATCCTTGTCCAGCAATGCAATATAGCCTGTATCATACACCCTTGTACCATTGATATCCTTAGCAAATAAATCAAAGTTTATATCCATCCCTGTAACGCCAATCAGGATGCCTCCCTGATACATCGGAACTGCATATGTAATCATATCAACATCTAGATCCGGATCACGATAGGGTTCAAGCCAAACAGCTTTTCCTGCATCGATAGAATCATAATAAAACTCCATGCCCTCTGTACCAGATGTAAAATCTTCAATAGTGCCCAATTCCTGCTTTTCAAAGTTCTGATTGTTTTGTATATCAGCATACCAAGCTCCATACACTCCCCCAGTGAGTTCAGGATTTATGTATACATAAGCGCTCATTCCGCCTTTTGCAATTTTCGCGAACTCTTTGGTAAGCATCTCTAAATTTGCTTGGTAGGTTGTTATATAATCCGGGTCAGTTTTTGCTGCGTTCAAGTCAAAGGAAGAATTTGCCGATGTAGCTAATCCCTCTACTGACGATTCTACTTCTGCAATAGTTGTGTTGAACTTATTAGCTTGGCTTTCAACCAGCATCAAAAGCTTTTCTTCAGCCTCTTTCTCAATTATCAGGCTGCTTTGTAATATACTTGTTCCTCCTACTGCCAAAGCCACTATTGTACAAGATACTACAATTGCGGTAACAATCTTGTTGCTTATCTTCTTATGTCTAGTCTTTTCCCTTTTGTTAACCCGCTCCTTCTTCCCACGCTTTTTCATACATTTACCCCCCAGTATAATTTTCACGTATCTGCTTACATAAAATTACCCCTTCTTACATAATATTACACCATCCGAGCCATTTTATCAATTGATTTTCCTATGATTATGGAAAATTTGTGTATTTTTTATCAAGCTTATTGTAAAGTACGAACAGCAGTGTTCAGAAGTAAAAAAAACATAGCTTGCTTTTTACTGCAAGCTATGTTTCTATATTGAACCTTAGGGAATTTGAATCCCAGTCCCCCGGATTACATTCAAATGTGCTCCAAGCTGTTTGCTTTATGTCCAAAGCTTTGTCCTGCCTTTCACTTTTGTACTCCATGTATAATACCGAATATAAAATTATATATTATTGCATCATAAAAACAGTGTAATGCTATATGTTTCGCGCGAAACAATTTACATTATTCAAAGAGCGCGAAATCGTTTACCACTGTTCATAAATCGCACAAAGTACAATTCTCTTTATTTTAAAACTTTAGCGCGATTTATATAGTATTGTAATTATCTCATTCCTACAGCTTTTCATAAATTATAGTAATAAGCTCTATTTTTAACGCTTGGATTACTTCCTCTCTTGGCAGCTTAATGAACCGTGACAAATGCTCGATGTCGTCTTCAAAGAGGTTTAGAATCTCTTCCATGGATTCTTTATCTCCGTTTTGTGCCCTTTTCACTGTTTGCATGAATTGCTTAGATTCTTGCGTAACGCCTCTAGTCCTTTCCTTTTCCATTTGTTCACCCCCTGCTGAGTAATTTGTAACTCGCAAGCAACCTCTTTTTCTGTCATCCCTTCAATAACAATCTTTTGGATGATATATCTAGACCTTGACCATGGAATCTCCTCCAGAAGTTCTTCTACATACATGTCTGATATCAGCTCTGTATCAAAACTGCTTGTCCCCATTTCATGGTCAAAAGAAACGATATACTCCCTTGCTCGCTGAATGCGAACCTTGTATTGAAGTCTCCACGCTGCTTGTCTCAGCAATTTCCTGCATAGTATTACTGTCGCATCACAATTGGTGTACATAAACAAACCCCCAATCACTATTGAATATTAGTGTAGAAAGTTTAGCCTGGAAATCACTTGGCTATGCTTGTAGTAAAAGTTCAACTTGAAGTGTACCAGAAATATATCTACCTCTACATTTACTAGTAAATTTCTACATACAAAACACAACCGTCTATATAAAAATTTTATCCATTTCTGTGTATTATTGTCTATATAACTTATATATGTAAGGTTGTAAAAGAAAACTTTCCATTACCTATCCTTATAAGACTGTATATTTAGTTATTTATAATAACAAAAGGAGGGCTTAAGCTAAAACAACTCAAGAGATGCATTCACACAGAAAGGAGGGCGCAAAGTGCCACCTAATCAACCTATAAGTGATTTTGCTAAAGACACAATTACAAATATGGTAGAAAACTCAGCTACCCAAAACCTGTCGATCTGGGCTATGGTAGTAATATTGTCAATATTCTTAAGTGCAATGGTAATAATTATCAAGGTTTTTATGAGTTCATCCGTCAAGACAAATGAAGGATTGAAAATGGTTATACAGCAAAGCTCAGAGCAACTGCATATCTTTAGAGAATCAGTTGATAAGATTGCAGAAAACTTCAGAACACTATCTGAAAGCATAGCTAAGCTGCAGGTCTTCAGAATATTGGAAGAGGGTAAATTTGATACCCTTATATACAACTTTGATAACTTAAAGCAAGAAATCTCAGATTCCCATACAAATCTTTACAAAGTTATCATGGAGCTTGACCGCAGCAGCCGTGAATTTTATTTATCTGGTGAGAAAAACATGGAAAAGTTCTTAACAAATCTAATAGAAATACGGTCACTTTATTAAGTTGCTTCAAAAAAAAGAAAAAAGCTGGGTGATATTCTTATTGAAGAAGGCATATGTACCCGCGAACAAATCAATGAAGCGATTAAAAAGCAAGCCCTTATCGAACTGAATGACCAATAAAGTAAAAATCATACGAGGTGATAGAAATGAGTAATTATCTTGCTTCAGAAATGATAAGCACAGCAATTACAGTGGTTATTATCCCAATACTAGGGATAATAACTAAATACATTGTCATGCTTCTCAAAAGCAAAGTAACAGAGTTGGAGCAGAATATCCATAATGAAAAACTAAACAAATACTTGAATCTGGCAGAAGACGCTATTGAAACTGCTGTTATTTCGGTAAATCAAACCTTTGTTGACACAATGAAGAAGCAGGGAACTTTTGATGAAAATGCAATGGAAAAATCTTTCCATGTAGC
This sequence comes from Clostridia bacterium, assembly GCA_029238945.1. Taxonomy (GTDB): domain Bacteria; phylum Bacillota; class Clostridia; order Lutisporales; family Lutisporaceae; genus GWB2-37-7. The sequence goes on along the minus strand of JAQZBM010000130.1, from coordinate 2,139 downwards.
CAAAAATAAAGCCTTGGCTATCATGGGGTCTGCAGCAGTATCTGCCTTAAAGGAAGTTTATAAAGACTTAGATATCTGGCTGGACAACAAGATTGAATACTACGTCAAACAGAACAAAAAAGGCTCCATCTAAGCATCTTCCTAAATATGCAGTCCGCTTTACTTAAATATTTGAGACAAGCAGCTATACTCAATAAATTATAAATCCTTGAAAAATAAGGTGATTATTATGAATTTTACAGTTATGATTACTACAGATTTGATTAACTATATCAAAAGCTTCAACTGGTCAAGGAAAGTGACACAGCTTCACATCCATCACACCTGGAAGCCTGACCACAGTGATTACAACGGTACAAACGGAATTGCATTGCAAAGGTCTATGAAGAGTTACCACGTCAGTGCAAAGGGTTGGAAAGATATAGCTCAGCATCTTACACTGCTTCCCGACGGAAAGTGGGTGACAGGCAGAGACTTCAACACAACCCCGGCTTCAATCACAGGCTGGAACGAAGGAGCCTTCTGTATTGAAATGCTTGGTAATTTTGATATAGGCTGCAATAGGTTTGAAGGTGAACAGGCAGAGGCAATGTTTAGTTTCTGCACATTTTTTGCAGAATACATGAAGCTGGATGTAAAGAATGATGTCAAATTCCACAGAGACAGTCCCACAGCAGGTAAAACCTGCCCCGGAAGCAGCATAGACAAAGAATGGTTCATGAATGAAATAAACAAACGAATAGAAAACACAGCACTCCCTGCTCAGAATGAAGAAGCATGGAAATTCCAAGCTATTGATGCACTTGCCTCTGACGGATTAATAAATAATCCCGAAGAGTGGAAATCTAAAATAAATGACCCTATGCCTGTATGGACTGCAATGATTATTCTTAATCGTATATATGAAAAGCTATCTCATAAATAAACTCAATATGTGCAACAAAAAAGCCTTGAAAGAGCTCCGCTGGATTGCTCTTCAAGGTTTTATTTTTTTCAAGCAAAAAGCAGAGAGCGATTTCATCTCCCTGCTTTTGCTTGTTCTATTGTTCTATTTGAGCTTCATCTACCTTAGCTAACAGTTCCTCCACCAGCTGAATGGCACCCTTGATTCTAAGCATCGTACTTTCCAAGCTGCTGCGCTTCATTTCCATATCCGCCATCATCTTTTGCCCGGCTTCAAATTCAGCTTTGAGTCCTTTTAGTCGTTCTTCAAACTGCTCTCTCATCAAGCATCCTCCTGATTTTGTAGTTTTAAGCACCCACCAGGGATGCAATTTGCTTTTCTAAAGCCTTCATTTGCTTTTTCATGGATGTTGTTTCTTTTTGCTGCATCTTTACTACAGCTGTCAGTACGCCGATTATATCCATTAAGGATACAGCTTTGTGGTCGGATGTAGCGAAAACATCCGGAACTTCCTCGGCAATAAAGCCTATATTGTGCTTCTTAGTATTGTGAGCCTTAAAATCGAAGGATACTGGCTTCAGCTTTGCCAGCAAGTCTAATGCTGTTTTATCCTTGAGCTGCTCGATATTCTCTTTGTAGCTCTGTGATGATGTTTGAGCTAATGTAACAACCTGAAGAGCACCGTCTACGTCCAGCTTGTAGCTTGGATCCGGAATTTTACCGATACCGATATTTCCGACTGCATCCACATTCATAGCAATAACACCATCTGCAGTATACAGATTCTCATGCTTATGGTCGCTGTAGGAAAGCTCCTTGAGACTTCCTAATATTCCTGCCTGCCACTTGTCTGTTGTTTCATCCCAGATAAGCTGTGCTTTTGAATCTAAACCTCTCAATACCTCTATACCGCTTCCTACAGTCAGATTTCCGCTGATGACTGCATTCACGGCATTTAGAGTATCAGTGATATCTGCGTTGAGTGCACTTAATCCGCCGTTTACTGTCGCACTGGCTGCGCTGATATTGCCGCTGACTGTTGCACTGGCTGCATTTAGAGCGCCAATGATATCCGCACTTGCTGCACTTAGGCTGCCTGTCACTGATGCACTAGCTGCATTGATGCTGCCGCTTATCTTGGCGTCACCCTGTACATCCAGCTTAGCAGAAGGTGCTGCTGTACCTATACCTACGTTGCCTGCTGCATTCACATTCATAGCAGCAGTACCGTCTGC
>JAQZBM010000129.1 GCA_029238945.1 Clostridia bacterium | reverse complement strand
CTTTAAAGAAAAAGGAGCTGATCTAAGCAGCTATAATATATTATTTACACTTGATTCTACTGAATCTGTAAAATCAAGTGTTCTGAAGGGATATGGAGTTTCATTTCTCCCGTACATCTCAATTAAGAAAGAGCTGTACTCGAAACAGTTGAAAACTATTAATGTGGTTGATTTGGATATGAACTATGAAATTTATATTATCTATAAGAAAAATAACAATATGAATAAAACAGTGAGGGAATTTATTCATTATCTAAAGGAAATAGGAGAAAAGAGCTTCTGTTAAAGCTTTGTTATCGTAATTTCCCATACTCCATTAATGACTTCGTCGATTTCAATGAGGAGTTTAGTTTTTTCACAGTAGTCTTGAATTGACTGCAGCACACAACTGTGGTCTGTAACCACCATAAAAGGCTCTCCTTTTGGGGATTTCTTTAGTTTTTCTTTTATTCTCAATATGGGGACGGGACAATATTCACCAAGACAATCAATTTTATCCATATACTACCTCGTAAAAAACTATTTATTATTTATTATATCAAAAAATTATCAAAGGTTGTAATAAAGTTTGCTGCTGACTGCAGATAACCAAATAATTTGTTGAAAAGAAGTGAGATTATGATTCCATACAATAAGGTTCACTTGTCAGGAAGTGAAGAACAATATATACTGGATGCCTTACTGAGGGGGCAAATCGGAGGGGACGGATATTATACAGCCAAGGTGGAGAAGCTTATAGCCGAGAGCTTCAATATAAATAAGGTAATGATGACAACCTCTGCTACTCATGCCTTGGAGCTGGCCATGCTGCTGATAGATATCAAGCCGGGGGATGAGGTTATCATGCCTTCCTTTACATTCAGTTCTACAGCTAATTGCGTATTGCTTCGCGGAGGGAAACCTGTTTTCGCTGAAGTGGAGAAAGAGACCCTGAATATTGACCCAAGCTCTATACGCAAGTTGATTACAGACAGAACCAAAGCTATAATTCCGGTGCATTACGCAGGGATAAGCTGCAGGATGGACGAGATAATGGAAATAGCAGAGAAAAATAAGCTCTACGTCGTAGAGGATGCTGCCCAAGGAGTAAATGCAGCTTATAAAGGAAGATTCCTTGGCGGCATAGGGCATATGGGCTGCTACAGCTTTCACAGCACAAAGAACTTTACCAGCGGTGAAGGAGGAGCTTTGCTCATAAATACCCGGGATGAAAAGCTTCTGGAGAGAGCTGAATATATAAGGCAGAAGGGAACGGATAGAGACCGGTTCCTAAGAGGGGAGATAGGAAGCTACAGCTGGGTAGATATAGGTTCCAGCTTTAGTCCGTCGGATATCCTTATGGCACTGCTTTTTAGTCAGCTTCAAGAGATTAATGCCATAACAAAAGAGAGAAAAAGAGTTCATGACTTCTATACCGAGCTGCTGCAGAAATATGCCGACAGAGGCATTTTAAATATGACAAAGGTACCGCAGGAATGTCAGTCCAACTATCATATCTTTTACTTGCTGTTTCAGGATATGCAAGCCCGCAATTATGTGATGAAGAGGCTGAAGGATAAAAAAATAAGCGCTGTTTCTCACTTTATGCCTTTGCATAGTGCCAAAATGGGGACAAGCCTGGGCTTCAAGGCAGAGGATTTGCCTGTGACAGAATGGGCAGCACAATGTATATTGAGACTTCCGCTATATCCCGGCCTTAGCTCCATAGAGCTTGAATATATAGGAGAAGAATTGACGAGCATATTGGAGGAGTTATAGATGTACAACAGTGTTTCAGCGGTTATACCTGTATATAACAGTTCTAAATCCATAGCGGAGCTTTGCACCGGATTGGCTGAAACCTTATCCTCCATCAGCCGGGATTACGAGATTATTTTGGTTGATGACTGCAGCCGGGATGACAGCTTGGCGAAGATGAAGGAAGCACGCCAAAGCAATCCCGCAGTAAGGCTTATAAGCCTGGAGAAAAACTTCGGGCAGCAGAATGCGATTATGTGCGGCCTGCGTCATGCAAAGGGAGATTATGTAATTACTTTGGATGATGACCTGCAGAACCCTCCGGAGGAGATTGCCTCGCTTATGAGGGGCTTGGAGATGGGCTATGACGTGATATACGGAATTCCTGAAGCAAGGCAGCACTCTTCGGTGCGGAACTTCGGAAGTCTTATGGCAGATTTTTTGTTTGACATTGTCTGCGGTAAGCCAAGAACGGTGAAGGTCAGCAGCTTTAGAGTTATGAGAAGGTCAATAGTTGATAAGGTTATACAAGATAAGACTGCTTTCGTATATATAAGCGCCATAATATTAAGACATACCAAGAATATAGGGAATGTTATTGTAGTGCACAAACAGCGAAAATACGGCAGTTCTAACTATACTATGAAGAAGCTTGTCAAGCTGTTTTTTAATATCTATATAAATTACAGCGATATTGGACGCAGGGTGGTAAGGAATACAAAACCACAGTATACCATCAAAGATATTAGTTTATAGGAGAAAATTATGAAGCTTTTAATATTGGGCGGCAGCAATGCGCAGCTGAACGCTGTGACAAGAGCGAAATTAAAGGGACATACTGTTATTGTAAGCGATTACTATAAGGATGCACCGGCTAAAGGAATATGCGATATAGGAGAGCTGGTAAGTACTTTTGATATAAAAGCGAATATGGAGGTGGCAGAGAAGCACCGGATTGACGGAGTGTTCACTCTGGGTACAGATCAGCCGGTTTACACTGCAGCAAGAGTTGCAGAGAGATTAGGACTGCCTTGCTTTATTGACGCTGTTACAGCCAAGGCGGTAACAAATAAAAAAGTTATGAAGGACATTTTCAAGAGAAACAACATACCTACTGCCGATTTCAGAATTCTGTCAAAGGGCTTCAAGGAAGAAGAGCTGGACGGCATAAGCTTTCCGGTTGTAGTAAAGCCTTTGGACAGTCAAGGACAGAGGGGTGTATATAAGCTTGACTCACCGGAAGAGATAAGAGCTGTTTTTGATGAGCTTCTGGGTTTTTCAAGAGAGCAGGAGATACTTCTGGAGGAGTATTATCCCAGTGAAGAGATTACGATAAGCGGCTGGGTGCATAAGGACAAGGTGCATATATTGACTGTTACAGACAGAGTTTGCTTTCATAACTATCCGCATATAGGCGTATGCATTGCCCATGATTTTCCTACAAAGTTTATGGGGCACTATTACAATGAGATAAAGCAGCTCACATTAAAGATAACTGGTGCTTTTAATATTCATAATGGGCCTATTTATTATCAAATGCTTATAGGAGAGCAAGGGATAAAGGTAAACGAGATTGCCTGCCGGATCGGTGGTGCCTATGAGGACATATTCATCCCTGCTGTTACGGGCATAGATGTATTGGATATGCTGATTGAGGGAAGTCTGGGCAGTGAAATCGATAGTTCGCTGCTGGAAAGCTATGATTTGGAAGGAAACAGCAGGAAGCTATCAGTTCAAATGATATTTGCAGCCAACGGAAAGGTAAGCTTCTTGAACGATATGGAGAAGCTCAAAAAGCTGCCCGGTGTGCTCCAGGCTAAATACAACATTGGCTTAGGCAGTGTTATAGGAGAAATAGAAAATGCAACAGCCAGAGCAGGCTATATGATAATAACAGGTGATACTGAGGAAGCGTTGAGAAATAACATTCAAAGAGCATATGAAGAGCTAAAGATTTTAGATGAACAAGGCAACAATTTAGTTATGAATTTTTTTGCTGAAAGGAATAACCGAGATGAAAATTAGTAAAAGGTTTTTAGCCGGGCTGTTGGTTTTAATAATGATTCTTAGTACAGGATGTGCCAAGCCGGCAGAGACAAAGGAGATAACTATAGCAGAGCAGTTTGGACTGGCTTACGCTCCCCTGCAGATAATGAAGGAGCTTAAGCTTCTTGAGAAAAATCAGCCGGGAGTCACAATAAATTGGAAGCAGATGGGTAATACTGCTGCCATAAGAGAAGCAATGATAGCCAAGGAGGTTGATATAGGCTTTATGGCTATTCCTCCGTTTTTGATAGGCTGGGATAAGGGAATGGAATGGAAGATTGCAGGCGGGCTTTCTACAAGTCCCGTAGGTTTGGTAACAAACAGAAGCGGAGTAGCCTCCATAAAGGATTTAAATGAAAATGACCGTATAGCACTGCCGCAGCCGGGCAGTGTACAGCATATACTTCTTTCGATGGCAAGTGAGAGGGAACTGGGGGATTCCAAGAAGCTGGATAATATGCTTGTGACTATGGCTCACCCTGACGGTATGAATGCATTGCAGGCTAAAAAGGATATTACAGCTCACTTCACCGCGCCTCCTTATTTGAGCCAGGAATTGAAGGATCAAGGCAACAGAATGATTTTAAGCGGAGAACAGGCTATGGGCGGAGAGTTTACCTTCATAGTTGGAGTTACCAGTCAAAGCTTTTATCAGGATAACCCGCAGGGCTACAAAAGCTTTCTAAAGGCTTTGGACGAGGCTATAGCATACATCTATAACAACAAAACGGAAGCAGTAAAAATTCTGAGCAAAGCCTATGAAATGAGTGAGCAGGAAATTGAGGAGTACTTGGATACAGAAGGCGTGAGCTATGGTACTGAAGTAAAAGGCGTCAAAAGCTTTGCCGATTTCATGCAGAGGAACGGCTATATCTCCAAAACTCCAAAGGATAGAAAAGAAATTATGTGGGATGAAGTAAACTATGAAGAATAAAAAGCTTATATGGATATTACTGCTGCTTGCTTTGTGGCAGGCAGTAGCCTTAAGCGGAAGAGTATCTCCGCTGACTTTCCCTTCTTTGGGAATGATATTGAAAGCTTTGGTCAGCTCTATAATGGCAGGAGAGCTTCTATCTCAGACTGTATTTTCCTTGGTAATAATATTGGAGGGGCTGCTTATCGGGACACTGCTGGCCCTTGTGCTTGCCATAGTCTCCAGAACCGGAGATACCATGAACAGCTTTGTGGATACATTAATAACTCTGGCACACCCGCTTCCCGGCATCGCTTTGCTGCCTATCATAATTCTATGGCTGGGTACCGGAAGGTCCGCTATTGTGTTCATAATAGTTCACTCTGTGCTTTGGCCTTTGCTTTTGAACATTATTGCAGGTTTTAAGGCAACACCCAAGCTCTATTCTGATGTGGGAAGAAACATTGGCTTAAGAGGGATAAAGCTTTTTTATGATATATATATGCCGTCATCCCTGCCGTATCTGATATCAGGCTTCAAGATTGCATGGGCAAGATCCTGGAGAGCATTAATAAGTGCAGAAATGGTGTTCGGCGCGGTTGGAGGCAAGGGCGGCTTGGGATGGTACATTTTCAAGCAAAGGGTATTCATGGATACTGCCGGGATGTTCGCAGCCCTGCTGCTAATTATGCTGATTGGCATATTGATAGAAGAGGTGTTCTTCAACAAGATTGAGAAGCAGACTATTAGAAGATGGGGAATGGCTGAGAAATGATAGAGTTAAAAGAAGTAAATAAAAGCTTTAAGAGAGATCAGGATACCCTGAAGGTTCTTGAAAATATCAGCTTCACAGTAGAAAAAGGCGAAATTCTTTGCATACTCGGGGCTTCCGGCAGCGGTAAATCTACACTGCTCCGCCTTATGGGAGGCTTTGATTTTTGCGACAGTGGGAGCATATCCATAGGAAGTGAGGCCGTTGTAAGCCCTTCACCGGATTCTATACTGATATTTCAAGACTTTAATCAGCTTTTGCCGTGGAAGACAGTACTTCAGAACGTTATTTATCCTATGAAGGTGAATAAAAAGTATGGCAGTGAGCAGCAGAGAAGGGATAGAGCCATGGAATACTTGGAAATGGTACAGCTTGCGGATTTTTATAACGCTTATCCTCATCAGCTTTCAGGCGGAATGAAGCAGCGTGCCGCCATAGCCAGAGCTTTGGCTTTGGAGCCTTCCATACTTCTTATGGATGAACCCTTTGGAAGTCTGGATGCACTGACTAGACAAAGCCTTCAGGAGCTGCTGCTGCAAATATGGAAGAGAGCAGGAGTTACAATCATCTTTGTAACTCATGACATACAGGAAGCCATTATTCTGGCTGACAGGATTATTGTTATGGATAACAAGCCGGGAAGGATAAAGGATATAGTACAGAATAGCTTTGACAGACCTAGAGATATAAGCGGCGGAGATTACTTGGAGCTCTACCACAGGCTTTATTCCATGCTGTCCGTATAAATGCACAGGGTATAGATTTGTGCCATTTATTGTTTTGTCACTTTGTATATTCTTATCTTCCAATCCTTCGTACCTATATATTTTGATATACCGATGCCATAATACGCATCGGTATATTCATATACCTGCTGACAGTTCTCCTTGATAAATTTTTGCATCTCATCGTAGTAGTCCATAGGACCATATATGCTATACCACTCCGGCAGCTGCTGCATCAAATCCAATTCTTCGGGATACACGATATATTCTATATCGTTACTTTCAATATACTCTTCAAAGCTGATGCCCTTCTCCTTAAGAAAAGAGAGATTTCTAAAGTCATGGAGCTTATCGTTATCAAAGTAATACCCGGTATTAAGATGTGCCAAGACTTTCGAATGCGGACTTACTGCATAGGACAGCTGATTTAGGTATTTCTCATAAGAGTTGCCGCTGTACTGTAAAAAGTTAAAAACTGATGAAGCCGAAAGGGCTGCTGCCAAAACCCATAGGGTTATATATTTTTGTACCTTAGTCAGGCTCTGCATCAGATATGCCATTAACAGATAAAATAAAGGGAAGATAAGTATGATGCTGGTCTGATTAAATCTTCCTATGAGGATTATTCCTGTATTTATGGCTGCAAGAGACAGCATAAGGGATACAAGCTTTATTTTTGTTTCCTTAGCATCGCTGCCTGCAAATAGCTTGACTATTGATAACACAAGAGCTGCCGGGAACAGATAAAACTGCAGTATAATATCCGGCATATAATAGGTTCCGCTTTCTCTAAAATAAAACTTTTGATAGAAAAGCTTAATCTGAGAGAGCTTAGAGGTCAGCGGGTTAAACACGCCGAATTGATTTCCGCTTTTGCTGTAGTTGGTTACAAAATCAGGGTCAAAATATAAGCTTATACCAACAAAGAGCGCTGCAAATAATCCTACTGTACATACCAGGGCAATTAAGCTGGAAAGCTTGCGTTTCCTCACCGCAAATATCTCATAAAGATATATGAGGCCAAAGGGGAGCGATATAATAAAGCTGTTTGGATGAATTCCAATGCTCAGACCTATTATGCTGCCTAGTATTATATCATGCTTCAAGGATGCGTCGCTGCTGTGCTTGAATGTGTACCAAAGACCCAGCAGCAGTACGAAAAGTATTATTATCTCCTGCCTTGCAAAATGAGAAGCATATATAAACTGTATATCCAAAGCTAAAAGAATAACGGCAGACCAAGCACTCAGCTTGGAGGTAAAAATCAGTCTGCCGAGCTTGTACATCATAAAAAGACACAGCATTCCAAAAAGGAAAGAGATGAATCTGAAGGTAAAGATATTATAGCCCATCAGCTTCATAAAGATAATCTGTATGCTGTGAAATATTATTTTTATGGCATGAGGATATCTGTCCCAAAGGTCGAAAAAGGGCTCAGTGACAGAAAAATCTCCGTTAAATGATATGTTTCTTGACAGTCCGCTCAGCCAGGGCTCGTCGAAGTGTACAAAGGGGAACTTCGTGAGCGTTGCCAGGCTGACGGCGGTATATAAAGCGGCAATTAATATAACAATATATATTTCAATCTTGTTT
>JAQZBM010000128.1 GCA_029238945.1 Clostridia bacterium | reverse complement strand
CATCTCTCTTTAAGAGGTGGTTTTTTTGAGTAAATAAATAAGCCTACACTTCATATAAATAATATGTATTATATATAACGTACTAAAGCTTCTATATTATACTATTGTCATCCTGAACGCAGTGAAGGATCTTTTCACAGTTACCATATGACAGAATAGGCAGTTATATATATTGGGCGCCATATGTATTAGCTGTAACCGAAATTATTAGGTGGAGGGGATGAAATGAGGAAGATATTTTGGTTTGTGATGGTTCTTATACTTATTACGGTATTATTGTCAATGCTCTTGAAGCTGAAGGCTGCTGCAAGCATAAATTATGAATACCCAATTGAACTGAAGGCTGCTGCCGGATACGATGCTATGATATAGCAAAAAAAGTAAAGGCGTATGGGTTGAAGGATAAAGGGACTTTGCGTCGAATAAATTAATTGACTCGCTAGTCTCATACTTTTGAAAGGATGGTATTTAAATGGAAAGCAAACCAAGATTGAATCTTACAAGATCAATGCAAATGTATGAAGAAGCACAAAAACTTTCACCGGGTGGATTAATGGGCATCAGACGTCCTTATAACTTTGTCCCCGGAGAATATCCTATTTTTATTGAGAGAGGATATGACGGACACATCGTTGACGTTGACGGAAATGACTATATAGATATGCTGTGTGCATATGGCCCGATTATATTAGGTTATAACGAGCCGGAAATAAATAAGGCGGTTATTGAACAAATGGAAAAGGGCTTCTGTTTCTCTCTGGTTCAAGAGATACAGAACAAGCTGCAACAAAAGCTTATAGACCTTATTCCCTCAGCTGAGATGGTAGTGCTGGCAAAAACCGGTTCGGACGTTACAAGTATAGCTACCCGTGTAGCAAGAGCCTACAATGGGAAGGATAAAATACTGCGCAGCGGCTATCACGGTTGGCATGACTGGTGCGTAGAAGTACAGGGCGGCGTGCCGAAGCAGGTATCAGACCTGACAATTGAATTTGAATACGGCGATCTTGATGCACTGGAAGCTGCATTAAAGCAGCATGCCAATGAGGCCGCTTGTATAATTATAACTCCTTTGGGTCATCCTAATGCTCATCCTATAATGAGCCCGCCAAAGGGATATTTGGAGGGAGTAAGAGAGCTGGCTGACAAGTACAATGTTGTACTTATCTTTGATGAAATCAGAACAGGCTTTAGAATGTCTATGGGAGGAGCTCAGCAGAAGTACGGAGTTACACCTGACTTATCCGTATTTGGAAAGGCTATGGCTAACGGCTATGCTATAAGTGCATGTGTAGGCAAGGCCGAGTTTATGAAGGTGCTCGAGAAGAAAGCCTTTGTCAGCTCAACCTTCTTCCCGAACAGCCTAGAAATGGCAGCTGCGCTAAAAACAATAGAAATTCTTGAAAGAGACAGGATATTAGACGATATATGGACTAGAGGACAGGACTTCCTTGACAAGACTACCAAGCTGGTACAAGAATCAGGAGTGCCTGCGTCAGTATCAGGCATAGCACCGATGCAATATATCACCTTTGACAAGGCAGATGAGAAGTACAAGGAAAGAAGAGCATTCTTCTTCACTCAAACAATCAGAAGAGGACTGTTCATACAGCCTTACCACCATGGATATATCTGCTATAGACACACTGATGCAGACCTTAAGTATGCATTGAATGCTATAGGAGAAGCACTGGAGGAAACAAAAAAGGCATTCCCATACAATAAGTAATAAAAGCACCCGCAAGGGTGCTTTTTATTTATCTAGTCCATCAATTCAAAATCAGAATTTGTTAAAGCGAAATCATTCTTGATGCCTGACGTTACATATACCTTTTTATCATACGTAACAAATATGGCTTCTACATCCTTCTGACTTTCAATAAGCTTCAAACCTTCCTCCAGACCTAATAGCAGCACTGATGTTGAGTTCCCGTCGCCGTCTATAGACTTGGTTGTTATTATGGAAACGCTGGCAATGTCATTGTCTATGGGATAGCCTGTGCGAGGGTCAAGTATATGATGATATTTCTTACCATCCTGCTCGAAATATCTTTCATAAGTGCCTGATGTCACAACTGTTTTATCTGTTACCGGAATTATTCCCAGATATTCTCCTCTTGGATTGAAGGGATCTTGTATTCCTATCTTCCAAGGCTTATCCTGCATGTTGCCGCCTATAGTAAGCACATTGCCTCCCAGGTTGATTATGGCATGCTTTACTCCGTTGTCTCTAAGAATCTTAGCAACCTCATCAGCAGCGTAGCCTTTAGCTATAGCGCCAAGGTCAACCTGCATACCCTTTTCATCCAGTCTTGCCGTTAGTTTATTTCTGTCCAGATGCAGCTTTTCAAAGTCAATCAATAGTCTCTTTTGCTCCAAAACATCCGGTTCAGGTATTGCAGCATATTCGGTACCTATATTCCACAGCTTTACAATGGAGCCGACAGTGATATCAAACCTTCCCTTGGTCATCTCTGAAAATTCCTTGCCTCTTTCCAAAACATCAAAGGTGTCAGGGCTAAGCTTTACTTCACTGCTTCCTGATGCGTTGTTTAAGGCTATTATCTCACTGGTTTCGGCATTGTTTATTGTCATTTTTGCTTCTATTTCGCTGATTCTTCTGAAGGCTTTGTCGATTATTGCTTCGTCCTGCTTATCATATATTGTTATAGTTACTTCTGTTCCCAGCAGGAAATTAGATTTGGAGACAGGATTTACCGGTGCCTCCGGGGCAGATTGTTTTGCACATGATGTAAGAATTAATGCCAATAAGCATATAATAATAAAAATATTTCTTTGTTTGAATAACAAGGCGTTACCCCCCTCTAAGTATTTTGTGAAAACTATATCAATCGCACTGATGCTTCTGCATTTGATAAATTTAGCAATTTGTGCAATTGATGAACAGCGGATTACATTTCGTGCTATCTGAATCATGTAAATTGTTTAGCGCGAAATATATTACACAAACTCATGTATATATTGTATATTATAAAAATTTTATATTCAATATATAAACTTATTTGTTAAAATACAGTTATAACCATTAACAATGAATAATAATATAGGTTATAATATACAAGGTTAGTTAAAAAATTGGCAGGTGATAAAGTGAAGTTAAAAAAGGGAGATATAATTATAGTTTTAGTCCTGGTAATTGCATCGGGGTTTTGGGCACTTAATAACTATATTGGAAATACAAGAAGTGTGGATAATTTAGTGGTAGAGGTAAATGGGGAAGTATATAAGAAGATTCCTACTTCAGAACTGAAGGAAGACCAACATATACATATCGATTTTGAAAACAATAGGTATATCGATATAGCTGCGAATGAATCAGGCACTTGGGTAGAGGATGTTATATGTCCGGACAAGCTGTGTCAAAAAACGGGTGTAATCAACAAAATTGGACAGAGTATTGTATGTTTACCTAATAAGGTTGTTATTTACTATGAAGGAGAAAAGAACCAAGAGATAGACAACGTTGCTTATTAATTTTATTTGTATCGGGGTGTAAGCATGAAAAATACAAAGAAAATGGTTATTTTGAGCTTGCTTATTTCACAAGCATTAGTGCTGCATGTGATAGAACGGATGATTCCTGTGCCTATCCCTGTTCCGGGCATTAAGCTGGGGTTGGCAAATGTAATATCTTTATTTACAATAATATTATTTGGATGGAAGGAAGCTTTGCTGGTAGTCTTTTTGAGAACTCTTCTGGCATCCTTCTTCGGAGGCGGCTTTTCTGCTTTTGCATATAGTATTGCAGGGGGCTTCTTAAGTGCCTTGATGATGTCGTTATTGTACAAAAATTTTAGGAACACATTCAGTATAATTGCTATAAGCGTGGTAGGAGCAGTGTTCCATAATATTGGGCAGGTTTTAGTAGCAAGCCTGGCTGTTTCTAACGTTAATATATTTTTCTATTTACCTGTCTTACTCATATCAGGGGTTATTACAGGGATCTTTATCGGAGTGGCAGTACAATATACAATGAAGCCATTAAGCACCATACTCAAGATAGATAGGATGTGATTAGATGTGGATGGATAACGATTTTTTACAAGGTGAGATGCAGAAGGTAGAGGAACAGCTGAAAAAGGCGCTAAAAACAAGAAACAAAAGTGTTCAACAAGAGCTTACTAAGCTACAGCAAAGCGGAGGAAAACGTTTAAGACCTGTACTTACAATACTTGGTGGAACCTTTGGAGAATATAGCTCAAAGGAAGTTACCGCCTTAGCTGTTGCTATTGAGATAATTCATATGGCTACTCTTATACACGATGACATTATAGACGATACAAAGCTTCGCAGAGGCAGTGAGACAATGCACACAGCCTTGGGCAACGGTATAGCTGTTTATACAGGTGACTTTTTGTTTTCGAGAGCATTTATGCAGATTGCAGATTTTGCAGAAACAAATTTGATGAAGGATATTTCCAAAGGGATTGCATATATATGCGATGGCGAAATAGACCAGAACGAACAAAGATACAGCAAGTCAACCACATTTAAGCAGTATTTAAAAAGGATAGGGGGCAAGACTGCGGTACTGTTTGCTCTAAGCTTGGCATCAGGGGCTCATAAGGCGGGCTGCAATAGGAAGATGTCCAGTAAGCTGGGAGTGATAGGCAAGGATATTGGTATGGCATTTCAAATTATAGATGATATACTTGATTTTACAAGCAAGGAGTGCAGCATAGGGAAGCCTGCCTTTAACGATGTTATTCAAGGGGTGTACACCCTGCCTGTAATATATGCACTGGAATCTAAGTACAAAAAAGAGACAGAACAGGCACTGGATATGATTACTGAAGATGGAGGCAAAAGCCTGAGGGAAGTACTTGAAAAAACAGATGCAATAGATAAATCCCGCAAGATTGCCATGAAATATATTGAAAAGGCAAGGAAAAAGACTATGGAACTGCCGGATGCAATTGGAAAGGAACTTATACTTAATATTATTGACCAACAAATCAGCAGAAAATTCTAAGCTGTCGTCAGACAGCTTTTTTTTATCTTAGAATTAATAATACGTGCAGGGTCCGGGGAATATTCGAAGTAAATAGGGTTTTTAATACTATGGTTTGCAAATAATATCTAATAGTTTAGAATAAGAGTTAGTTGCAGAAGAAAAATTGAAGTGAATAATGTAAATTCTACGTATATAATACGGAGGTATATACATGAGTGAAAAAGCCGCAATAAGAGATTTGACCCAAGGAAACATGATGAAGAACATGCTTGTCTTCTCACTGCCAATGCTGTTTGGGAACGTACTCCAGAATCTGTACAACTGGGTTGACAGCATCATCGTTGGTAATTACTTGGGCTATAAGGCTCTTGCAGCTGTAAATATAGCTTTTCCCATAATGTTTATCCTGACCTCTGTCGTATTGGGGCTGACTATGGCTACCTCCATATTAGTATCCCAGTATGCCGGGGCGCAGGATGAGAAAATGATAAAGAGAACAATAGGAACCACAAACATTTTTCTTGCAGTGGCAGCTATTATAATTGCAATAATCGGAATAGTCTTCAGCAGGAGCTTTCTGTTGCTTGTTAACACTCCGCCGGAGATTATGGCTGATGCACAGAGCTACCTGATAGTTATAATGATAGGCTTGATTTTCACCTTCGGATATAATATGACAAGCGCTGTTTTGAGGGGCTTGGGGGACTCGGTAACACCTACAAAGTTTCTGATTATTTCTACAGTGCTGAATGCTGTACTGGATATCGTTTTGGTTCTTGGTTTAGGCCCTATACCATCCTTGGGGGTGGCAGGAGCTGCTTGGGCAACTATAATTGCACAGGGTACTTCGTATATCCTCAGCATAATTTATCTTAGAAAAAAGGGACACCTTATAAGCTTTAAGTTCTCGGAGCTTACCTTTGATAAAAGAATTATGAAGCTGATTCTGAAGCTCGGCGTGCCGGCGGCGACTCAGCAATTTATAGTATCTTCGGGGCATCTGGCTTTGAGCGGGATAATAAACAGCTTTGGAGCTGACGTAATAGCGGGCTTCGGAGCGGGCTCGAAGATTGACAGCTTCGCTATGCTGCCTGCTATGACTCTTAGCATAACTGCTTCTACAGTAACAGGTCAATGCATTGGAGCAGGAATGAAGCATAGAGTCAAGGACGTATTGAAAAGCGGTGCAAAGCTATCAGTTATAATTTCTTCAGCCATCATATTGTTTATATATACCTTGGGAAGACCGTCGCTGCATTTATTTACACAGGAAGCCGGGGTTATCGATATAGGGGTGCAGTATCTTAAAATAGTTTCATTATCCTATATATTCCTGGGGCTTAATTTTGTGTTTGTTGGTATACTTAGGGGAGCCGGTGAAATATGGATAAACACCATAATTACCTTCATGAGCTTCTTTGGTCTACGGGTGCCTTTGGCAGCATATCTTTCTAGTATTCCGGCCCTAGGAAGCAAAGGTATATGGATTGGAATAGCTATAAGCTTTACCTTCGGCTTTATTGCCAATGGTTCATACTATGCAACCGGAAGATGGAAGCGCAAGGAGATAATCAGGGCGGGAAGGCCCTTGGCGCAGCGTGATGCGTCTCTGGATATGTCTAAAGCAGCCATAGAAACTATGGAGGCATCAGGAGCGGACAATGCATCCACTGCAAAGGACGAATAATAATTTTTAATATAGAAGGGGAGAGGGAAAATGAATTTTATACAAGCAATAATTTTAGGAATTGTACAGGGAATAACAGAGTTTCTACCTATAAGCAGTTCAGGTCACTTAGTCCTGATGCAGAAGCTTTTTAGAATCACTGAGCCTGCCTTGGCATTTGATACATATCTTCATTTAGGTACGTTAATGGCAGTTTTCGCAGTATTCAAGGATGATATAATCAGTATTTTGAAGAAGCCTTTTCAAAAGCTTACATGGCTTCTGCTGGCAGGTACTATACCAACTGCCATAATCGGACTTGTGTTTAAGGATATATTTGAGGAAATGTTCCATTCGGGAAGCACCTTAGGCTTTGAATTCGTGATAACAGGAGCAATACTGCTTCTGGCAGGAATACAGAAAAACGGACGCAAAGGCTTGAAGGACACCAGCTATCTTGATGCTGCCTTTATAGGAGTTATGCAGGGCGCAGCTATAATGCCTGCTATATCAAGATCCGGACTTACAATCTCAGGTGCTCTGTTTAGAAACCTGGACAGAGAATTTGCTGCAAGGTTTTCCTTCCTGCTTTCCATACCTGCAATATTGGGAGCTACAATGCTTCAGGTGAAGGATATGGTGGAAATAGGTGGAAACAGCGGAATAAGCATGGGTGCTATTATTGCAGGAGCATTGGCGGCAGCTTTGTCAGGCTATATTTCAATCAAGTTTATGATGAATATACTGAAAAAGGGCAAAATGAAGTACTTCGCATACTATGTATTTGTCTTGGGCTTTCTGGTTATCATCGACCAATTCGTAACACATATATTCTTTTAATAGGTGACAGGTAACAGGTAACAGGTGACAGGGAGATTCTGGAGGACGCTGAAATCAGTGTCCTTTTTCTCTGCCGCACACAGGCTGTCATTCTATATCACGTTCCACTAGAGACCAGTGACCAGAGACTCGTGACTGTGGATACAAAAAGTTTATTTTTTTATTGAAATCCTTTGCTTGTTCGCAGCATTTTATATATAATTAAGTTAGTATGAAAAAAATTGCATAGGAAGGTGTTTCACTATTGAGAGAGTTATTAGAACTTGCACCATATTTAAAGTCGTGGAATACATATGTAGATATTTTAATAATAGCACTGGTAATTTATAAAGTTATGGATCT
>JAQZBM010000127.1 GCA_029238945.1 Clostridia bacterium | reverse complement strand
GTGTGCCGGGATTAGGCAAGACCCAGCTCATAAAGACTCTTGCCAAGGTCATGGAGCTTTCCTTCTCAAGGATACAATTTACCCCGGACCTTATGCCTGCAGACGTTGTAGGTACCAACATAATAGTCAAGGGACAAGGCGGAGAAAGCCGTTTTGAGTTCCAGAAGGGACCTATATTTGCAAACCTGGTGCTTGCTGATGAAATAAACAGAGCAACCCCGAAAACACAGTCCGCCTTGCTTGAAGCCATGCAGGAGCAGACTGTAACAGTAGGAAAGACTACCTACAGCCTGACACAGCCCTTCATGGTGCTGGCAACACAGAACCCTATTGAAATGGAGGGTACATATCCTTTGCCGGAGGCTCAAATGGACAGATTCCTGTTCAAGCTCTCCGTGAAATTCCCGACCTTTGAGGAGCTGAAGGAAATCATGGATATAACCACAACCAACAAGACAGTTGAGCTCAATAAGGTAGTGGACGGAGAAAAGATAATCGAGATGCGGAAGATAATAAATGAGGTGCCGGTAGCCAAGGCAGTGCAGGAGTATGCTCTTAAGCTTGTACTGGCAACTCATCCTGAGATAGATGGAGCTCCTGAGGCGTCCAGAAAGTATATAAGATTCGGGGCCAGCCCAAGAGCTGCGCAGGCAATAATTAGAACCTCAAGAGCAAGAGCCTTGATGGAGGGAAGATATAATGTTTCCTTTGAGGATATAAAGTATGTGGCATATCCGGCACTTAGACACAGATTCTTCTTGAACTTCGACGCTGTAGCTGACGGCATTACCACAGACGATTTGATAACAGAGCTTCTTGAAGCAGTAAAAATAGAGTAGCAGGTGTTTGTATGAGTGAGAGAATTTTTGATACTGAGTTCCTGAAGAAGCTGGACACCATTGCTATAAATGTCAGAATGCTTATGTCTGAGGGAGGGGGCGGCAGCCGAAAGTCCCGCAGCAAGGGAAGCTCCGTGGAGTTCTCGGATTTCAGGGAGTACACAGCCGGTGACGACTTCAGACGAATCGACTGGAATGCATACGGACGTTTTGACAAGCTTTTTGTTAAGCTTTTCATGGAGGAGCAGGAGGCTTTGATAAATATCTTTGTTGATTCCAGCAAATCCATGACCTACGGCAGCCCAAAGAAATCCGAGCTGGCTCTCAAGCTGGCAGGAGTTCTTTCATTTCTGGCGCTGAACAACCTGGACCGGGTCTGTCTAAACAGCATAAGCAGTGATTCTGTGAAGCAGTCAACTGCTGTAACCGGCAGAAGCATGTTTGACAGGTGTATATCCTTTCTTGAGGGTATCAGCTTCAGCGGAGGAACAGACATTGGGAGCTGCATCAAGAAAAAGGACATCAGAGCCAGAGGTATGTCGATTATAATATCTGACTTCTTTACCGATGGAGGCATTGAGGAAGCGGTAAAATATCTGTTGTATAAAAAGCAGGATGTCTTCTTGATACAGGTGTTGTCTCCCGAGGAGCTGAGTCCGGAGCTGGAGGGACAAGTCCGGCTGCTTGACTCAGAAACAGGCATGGCTATGGATGTGGCTGCAACACCGGCACTTCTGAAGCAATATCAGAACAAGCTGAGTGACTTTACTAATCAAATAAGAGAATTCTGCAGCAGGGTAGGGGCCTCATACATACAGGTATCCTCTGCTGATTCCATAGAGAAGATAGTATTTGAACAGTTTACCGGAGCCGGAGTTATAAGATAGTAAGCTGCAAATCCAATATAAAGGATGATTATATGAAACTTTTTGCACCATGGGCATTATGGTTTTTGGGGTCTATACCTTTAATCATAATGATGTATATATTAAAACAGAAATTTGAAGAGCGGGAAATCTCCAGTGTATATCTTTGGCAGCAAGTGCTGAAGGATATTGAGGTCAATACCCCTTGGCAGAAGCTGAAGAAAAATCTGCTTCTGCTATTGCAGCTTTTGGCGGCGCTGCTTCTGGTGCTTGCACTGTCTGACCCCTTTGTAACCTTAAAGGGCACTGATTACTCCAACCTTATCGTGGTAATAGACAACACAGGCAGCATGAATGCTGTATATGATGGGGGAACAAGGCTTCAGAAGGCTAAGGACCTTGCGGAGGTGCTGATTAAAAATGCTGCAACGGGTACGCAGATTACTGTCATATCCTCAGGCAGGCAGCCAAAGGTGGAGCTTAGTAATACCACCGACAAGCAGGAAGCGCTGCGGAAGGTGAATGCGATCAGGACAACCAACTCAAGCGGGGACATAAATGATGCAATTTCTCTTGTAAAAGCACTGTCAAAGCAGGCTCTGACCTACAAGGCTGTCTTCTACACAGACGGTGGTGTGAACCTGGAGGATATAAACGGAGAGCTGGTTAGTGTCTCAAAGCCTGTGGACAATTTAAGCCTGGATATGCTTTCTCATACCCTGAAGGATGGGAAGCTTAAGATGCTTGTACGTATTACCAACCACAGCAGCACCGAGGCGGCAAGAGAAATCACTATATACGGCAATGAAAATGTGCTGGATATAAAAACAGTGGAGCTGAAGCCGGGAGAGACAAAGAGTGTTATGTCGGAAGCAGTAGTTAATGAGGTAACATATATTTGGGCTGAGATAAACGGTTCTGACGGACTGGAAAGCGACAATGTAGTGTATGACATCGTAAAGCCATCTAAGCTGCAGAAGGTGATGCTTGTTTCCCAAAGCAACCTTTTCATTGAGAAGGCTTTCTCAATAATAGAGAATGTGGAGCTTTACAAGTCCAACCCCGGAGATGAGATAGAGGGGGAATATGACCTTTATATATATGACGGCAATATGCCATCAAAGCTGCCTTCCAAGGGCAGCATAATGCTGATAAATCCGCCGGCAGGCAATGAGATAGTGAGCGTTGCAGGTGAAATTGAAGGCGGAAGAGCAAAGGCAGAACAGCACCTGCTTACCAAGTTTATAGAAAACACAAGCTTTGGAGTCTCAAAGCTAAAAAGTATAGAACTGCCATATTGGGCAGATGAGCTTCTGGATGTAGAGGGAAGCCCTGCAGCCTTTACAGGACAATATAGGGACAGAAAGGTCGCAGTGCTTAGCTTTGACCTGCATAACAGCGATTTTGTACTTACCTCTGAGTATCCTATTTTCATGCACAATCTGGCAGGCTACTTGATAAACATTTCCACAGGTGAGAAGTCTGCATATCAAAGCGGGGAGGCAGTTAATCTGAATCCTGTGCCTGATGCAGTGTCAGCTTTTGTGGAGAATCCCTCAAAAAAGGTTCAGGATATTGAGCTGAAATACCCTATACTTCCTTTTGAGAATACAGAGGAGGTTGGAATTTACAGATTGGTTCAGAAGCTGGAAAAGGAAGAGCTTCAGTCTCTATTTGCAGTAAACTTCCCCAGCGATACAGAATCAAATACGTTGGCGCAGCAGGTATCAAGTGATGGGACTACAGATGACGGCAAAGCATTTATAACAGGCAGAAGGATAGCAGCCTGGCTTTTGGTGCTTGTTCTTCTGCTGGCTTTCTTAGAATGGGTGGTGTATATACATGGTTATTAGTTTTCAAAAGCTTTATATGCTGCTCCTCATTCCCGCTGCTTTGCTGTTTGTTTGGTATACCTCGAAGAAGCTTAGGAATATGTACAAACTGAGAAGACAGCTTATCACTTTTTGCAGAAGCTTGTTTCTGATTCTGATGATACTTGCTCTGGCGGGCATGAGCTTCAGGTGGAGCGTAGATACAGTCACCACTATATTTGTGGCCGACGCCTCGGACAGCATGCAGGGTGACAGGCTGTATATAGAGGATTTTGTAAAGCAGTCTATAAGAGATAAGAGCTCCAAGGACCAGATTGGTGTGGTATCCTTCGGAGACAATGCGCAGATTGAGAGCTTCGTCTCAAAGGATACGGTGTTCGGCAAGATAGAAAGCGACCCAAACGGTATGTACACCAATATTGAGGAAGCATTGAATACAGCAATTTCTCTCATGCCGCAGAACAGCAAAAAGAGAATTGTGCTGATAACAGATGAGCAGGAGAATTCGGGCAGCAGTGCAAAATTAGCAGCTACACTGCTGGAGCAGGACATAGAACTGAAGATTCATAAGCTGCAGCACGACATCAATAATGAAGCAGCAGTGGAAAGCATTGTAGTGCCGCAGCATCTTAGGATAGGCGAGCAGTTTAACATTATTGTAAATATAAACAGTAAGGTAAAGACAGGAGCCAAGCTTACATTGATAAGCGGAAGAGAAAAGGTGGCTGACCAGAGAATCGAGCTTCAAAAGGGAAGCAACCGCTTCGTATTCAGGGATACTGCAGATGTAGGCGGCTTCAAAAGCTACCGTGCCGTACTGGAGCCTGATGTAGATACAGACAACAGGAACAATGAAGCCTCCACCTTTACAAGCGTATTGGATAAGCCAAGAGTGCTTGTACTGGAGGATATAGCCGGAGAAGCTGATGAGGTTGAGAGGATTTTGCAAGCCTCCGGAATTGAGTATGATAAAGCAGAGGCATATTATGCTCCCAGTACCTTAGAGGAGCTTTCAAAGTATAAGTCGATAATCTTGGCAAATGTGTCCTCCGAGAACCTAAACGAAGGCTTCCTTAAATCTGTAGAAAGCTATGTAAGAGATTTAGGGGGCGGCATGATTGCAACAGGGGGAGAAAACTCCTTTGCTCTGGGCGGATACTTCAAGACTCCTCTGGAGAAGGTACTGCCGGTAAACATGGAGCTTAAGGGCAAGAAGGAAATCCCTGATATGGCAATTGTACTGGTTATAGATAAATCGGGAAGTATGACAGAGGGAAGAGGCGGTATAACAAAGCTGGATATAGCAAAGGAAGCTGCCGCAAGAACGCTGGACTCCTTAAGGGAGAAGGACACCATAGGGGTTTTGACCTTTGACGATACCGTTTACTGGGTGGTAGAGCCCAAGAAGGCTGCAGACCCGGAGGCTATACGGGATGATATAGGTACAATCAGACCGGGGGGCGGCACCAGCATAATACCTGCACTAGAAGAGGGCTACAATGCCATAAGCAAGGTAGATGCTAAGATAAAGCACATCATACTGCTTACTGACGGTCAGGCGGAGCGTACAGGCTATGAGGCACTAATTGAGAAAATGAACAAGGAAAACATTACAGCCTCAACGGTAGCCGTTGGCGAAGGCTCTGATACGACGCTGCTGGAGAGCATTGCCAAGGGTGCCAATGGAAGGTTCTACTATACAGATGACGGTGCAAACATCCCAAGAATATTTGCCAAGGAAACCTTCATGGCAGCCAGAGCATACCTGAACAATAGAGAGTTTACCCCCGTACTCACCAACCAGCACAATATCATAGCTGATGTGTCGTCCAATGGACTTCCCTCCTTGCTTGGATATATAGCAGCAACACCTAAGAGCACAGCAAGAATGCTTTTGGCAAGCGACCAGGAGGACCCCATACTTACTGTCTGGCAGTATGGCTTGGGCAAAACCATCGCATGGAACTCTGACATATCAGGCAAGTGGAGTGCAAACTATGTAAGCTGGAGTGATAACATAAAGCTTTGGCAGAACATGATAAACTGGACTATAGAGAAATATGAGAGCGACAACTTGGCGGCGGAGGTAATCCAGCAGGGCGGCAAGGGCGTGATAAATGTCACCGCCGAAGGGGAAGTTGAGCAGCTTGAAACAACAGCCGTGGTTGTAGCTCCTGACATGGGCAATGAGGAGATACCTTTATATCCTACAGTGCCCGGACAGTACAGCGGCTCTTTTGACATAAAGGACCAGGGAGCATATCTCATAAAGATACTTCAGAAGAAAAACGGCGAAACTGTAGGAGCAGCAAGCACAGGAATATCAATCCAGTACTCGCCTGAGTATAAGCTGGACCAAAAGAGTGATAACGTAGAGCGGCTTGCAAAAGAAGTCGGAGCGATATATATAGAAAAGCCGGAGGATGTGTATAAGGGAAAGATAAAGGATATCTTCGGAGTGGTGGATATTACGCCCTTCCTTCTGATACTGGCAATCTTGGTATTCCTTATAGACATAGCTCTAAGAAGGCTGAACCTTCCTCTGAACAAGCTGGAAGATAAGCTTTTGCTGCTTAAGTCGAAGCTTTTCCCCGAAAAGAAAAAGCCTTCCATGCATACAATAAAGCCAAAGAAGGAAGTAAAGCAGGAAGCAGTGAAGGCACCTGAGCCTAAGGAGCAGACAGAGCAGCCAAAAGCCAAGGCGGCAAAGCCAAAGGAGCCGCCAAAGGCAGATAGCTTGGATACCTCAGCATTGCTGAAGAAGAAAAAGAATAGGGAATGATAAAAACCTTCTGCTACTATAAAGTGATTAGTAGCAGAAGGTTTTTTATTTACTTATGAATTTATTTTCCAAAAAGATTCAATTAATTTTTGAATTACTGTTTTTTCTTGTTCAGATAGCGTTTCTGTAAGCATTAAGTTATTTGTATCTTTTATTATCTGTTCAAGATCAAAGTAGCTGCACCCATATGCTGTAAAACTGCAGATTGATTCAATTTCCATTTCGGACAATGCGCTTAAGCATTTAATAAATTTATACTTATCCTCCAGGTAAAGCTTTGCGATAATATTAGAATATTTCTCGGCAGCAGTGCCATCCAAGCCATTTGTTGCTTTAAGTATATTTGTTATATCAGATTCACTGCTAGAGATATTTAAATCTACCCAATCTAATATTTCAATTGCTTTCTTAGTATCTAATTTTGTCCAATTAATGCCTTTTATTAAGTTTAAAATTTCTATTTTTCAACAGGAATTATTAGCTTTTCTTCATTATTTATTTTAGTAAGAACAAATATTATTAATAAAAATAAAAGCAATATTAAAAGGGTGAATACTCTTCTCAAGATAAAAACTCCCTTAATCTAATATTATCAAGTATTATAGCTATATTACCATAATTACCCATATAGGTGCAATGCCGATATTAATTAGACATAAGTCTTAACAAAATTTAAAGTTCCAATAAATACTATTATTGGAACTTTACGTGATATAATAAAGTCAAATATGAAAGAAAGTGTAATAATTCTAAACTTATTTGCATTTGGGGTTCCCAGGGGTAATTGCTTATATAGCAAAATAATTTAGTAGAGGAGAAGAAACATGAAACAAGGTGTAAAAGGTTTTATTATCGGAGTCATCATAACTAGTCTTATTATGATGTCGATGCCAGTATTAGCTGACAGTTTAGAAAAAGACGTAAAGGCAATCTATAATGCAGTCAGTATTTTAATCAACGGCAAGAAGGTGCAGATGGAGAATATCACAATCAACAATCAAATTTACGTACCGGCCAAGGACCTCAGCGAAAAGTTGGGGAGTACTTTTGAATGGAACAAGAAAACAAATATAGTCTCTATAAATGACAAGAAAACAGCTAAACCTGTTGTACTCAAAGCAGATAAAACAAAACCTTATGTTTTAAAGATAGAGGCTAAAACAGGCGGTACTACAATAGAAGTTACTTTTAACGAAAAATTGAATGCAGCTACTGCTAAAAATATCTCCAATTATGTGATTCACGAGAGATATGGTGCAAAAACAGCCCTTACCGTACTTTCTGCAAAGCTTGATGCCGCAGGGACCAAAGTAATTCTCACTACCTCAGGGCAAAAAGAAGCAACACTTTATATGGCTAATATCAGTAATGTAAAGGACTTGGCTGGCAATATAATGGACAGCTATTCAAATACCTTTATTGGTATGAGATCAACAGCATCACCCAATCCTCCTGAGGTTTCAGACAAAACGAAACCTTCCGTAATAAAAGTAGAAGCTAAAACTGGCGGTACTACAGTAGAAGTTACTTTTGACAAGATAATGGATAAAGCTGCAGCTGAAAATGTCGCCAATTATGTTATTAAAGAGAGATATGGCGCAAAGACAGCCCTTAATGTACTTGCTGCAAAGCTTGATGCTGCAGGAACAAAAGTAACTCTTAGTACATCCGGGCAAAAGGCGGCAACGCTTTATGATATTAGTATTAGTAATGTAAAGGACTTAGCTGGCAATATAATGAATAGTTATTCAAACACCTTTATTGGTATGAGTTCATCAGCATCTTCTGATTCACCTGAGATTCTGACTATTAAATCTGCAACCTTCACATCCAATACTACTATTGAAGTTGTATTTAGCAATAAGCTGGATAAAGCATCCGCTGAGAGTACGGGGCATTATCAACTGAATAAAAAATATGGTACAAGAGATGAAGTACAAATTAAATCAGCAGTTCTTGACTCCACATTGGAAAAGGTTACTTTAACACTTGCACCTGTAGAGAGAGGTGTCCTGTATAATTTCGATTGCAGCGGAATCAATGATATATATGGAAATACATTGAACAGTTATAATACAAGCTTAGTCAATATGTAAGCTCTAATATTATATATTTCGTGTTAGACAATTTACATGGTTCAGATAGTATGAAATGTATTCCTCTGTTTATAAATTGCTAATATAATATAAGTTATGAATTCAAAGCAGATATGTTATTTTGCATATCTGCTTTTTGCTCTCCATGACATCATACTTTCTCCATTCCTTTCGCGACCAGTGACCAGAGACTAGTGACTGGGCACAGCCCCTTGACATCCCACACATTCCCTGCTAATATATTCGATGAGAGAATAATTCGGGCGGTGAATTAAATGCAAAACGTTTTTCATAAGCTTTTTAAGATGTTTGAGTTCAAGAAGGAATTCCAATTAAAAAGCAGCGGCTTAAATTACGCGCAGCTGCACACTTTGGAGAAGATTTATGAGGATGGGGCAGTTAAGACTTTAGATATTTCCAAGGCTTTGGATATTTCGCCCTCTACTTTAATAGGTGTGCTTGATGAACTGGAGAAAAGAGGCTTGATTAGGAGGGAACGGCAGGAGACGGATAAGAGAGTAGTGCTGGTATCAGTCACTAAGAAGGGTGAGACTGTGGTAAAGAAGCATTATCAGGAGGATGAGCTGTTCTTGTTTAACCTGCTAAAGGATCTTGATGAAAGTGAGTGCCGGGATTTAAAGCAGCTGCTTGACAAGGTAACCGGCAGCATCACGGAGCTTGAACAGCTTTTTGATAAACAGAAATAACTGACTAACTGCGGTGCCTGACACGATAAAGGGGGTTTTCAAATGTCACAGATCAAATCAGTATTCAATAAAAGCATGATTTCCATGATTGTCATGGTGGTGCTTATCGGTTTGGGCGAGAAGATGGCGGAGAGATTTTTACCTATATATCTTTTGGCTCTGGGTGGTTCTATCTATGCGGTTGGCAATCTGAATGCCATAGATAATCTTTTGAGTGCACTGTACTCCTTCCCGGGAGGCTATCTGTCCGATAAGCTGGGATACAAAAAAGCTCTTATAGTGTTTAATATCATATCCCTTATGGGCTATGCAATTGTAATTTTGATTCCTACCTGGCAGGCCGTTTTTGCGGGCTCCATACTTTTTATCTCTTGGACTGCAATATCTCTGCCTGCAATAATGAGTATGGTATCTAAGGCTATAAGCAAGGATAAACGTGCCATGGGGGTATCCATACACTCCTTGGTCAGACGTATTCCTATGGCCTTGGGGCCTATACTTGGAGGCTTGCTTATCTCTGTTTTCGGCGAGCAGAAGGGTATCAAGGCAGCCTTTATAGCAGCCTTTATTTTAGGTATAGCAGCCTTGTTTTTCGTGTATTTCTTCATGGAGGATGAGAAGAAGGAAGAGAGCAAGCCGGTGTCAATACTTGACTTCAAGCATTATTTCAGCAGGCCTCTTTTGAACCTTCTGGCCTCGGATATACTTATAAGATTTGCCGAGCAGATACCCTATGCCTTTGTAGTTATCTGGGCAGTTAAATACAACGGAATCACTCCCTGGCAGTTCGGAGTACTGACCTCTATAGAAATGGTTACAGCCTTGCTTATATACATACCTGTAGCATATTTTGCCGACAAATATACCAAGAAGCCCTTTGTAGTGGCTACCTTTGGCTTCTTCACATTGTTCCCCTTAGCCGTATATTATGCAAAAGGCTTTTGGGGCTTTGCTCTAGCCTTTGTAATAAGAGGCTTGAAGGAATTTGGAGAGCCTACAAGAAAATCCCTCATCATGGACTTGGCTCCTGAGGATGCAAAGGCAAGAACCTTTGGAACCTACTATCTCATAAGAGACATAGTGGTTTCGGCAGCAGCATTCAGCAGTGCATATCTTTGGGATATATCACCGAAGACAAACTTTATGACAGCCTTTGCCTTCGGCTTGGCAGGAATGATACTCTTTGGAATTTTCGGCAAGGATCTGAAAGGTATAGAGAAACGGGAGACAGCATAATAAAAACTCGGCTTATCAGCCGAGTTTTTTAGCTTGCGCAGGATGCATAGGCATCCTGTTTTAATTTGTCCAGAATTATTTGTCCCAGTTTATATATATCTCCCGCACCCATTGTAAACACTATGTCGCCTGGCTGCGCTTCTTTTACGATGAAGTCGGCGATATCCCCAAAGTCCTTCATATATGTCGCGTTTGAGCTGTTATTATTAACTTCGTCTACAAGATCAACTATACGGACTTCTCCATTATCCTTTTCTCTGGCTGCATATATATCTGTTATTACAACTCTGTCTGCATTGAAGAATGCCTGCGTGAAATCCTTAAACAAAGTCTTTGTTCTGCTGTAGGTATGAGGCTGGAACACACACCAAACTCTTTTGTGGGGATACTGTTTGGCAGCATCCAAGGTTGCTTTGATTTCAGTGGGATGGTGTGCATAATCATCTATTACTGTTATGCTGTTTTCTGTACCTTTAATATCAAATCTTCTATAGGTTCCTCTGAATTGCAGAAGACTGGACTGAATTATACCAATATCAATACCGGCGTTCGATGCAACAGCAATGGATGCTAAAGAATTAAGTATATTATGCCTTCCGGGTATGCTGAGTGAGAACTCTCCTATCCTGCTTCCTTTGCAGTATACATCAAAGGAAGGGTGTCCCAGATTGTCAAACCTGATATTATCTGCTGTATAATCAGCTTGTGCTTGCAGTCCGTAGGTTATGATATTGCAATTGGCTGTTGCTGCAACCTTCATTGCGTTTTCGTTATCTGCACAAACAACCAAGGCACCGTCCTGCGGTACAAGGCTTGCAAATTTATAAAAAGCAGACATTATGTGGTCTATGTCTCTGAAATAGTCTAAGTGGTCCTCTTCTATGTTTAATATTGCTGCTACATATGGATAGAACTTAAGGAAGCTTTCTACATATTCACAGGCTTCGGTTATGAAGTATTCGCTTTTCCCTACCATAACATTGCCTTGTATTGCATCCAGCTCTCCTCCGAGAAGTATCGTAGGGTCAAGCATTGCATTCTTAAAAATCAATGATACCATAGAGGTTGTTGTTGTCTTGCCGTGAGAGCCTGATATAGCTATGCCATAGTGATGCTTCTTCATTATAAGTCCAAGAAAAGCCGCTCTGTCAATGGTTGGTATAGCCAGCTCTCTAGCTCTGGCGAGCTCCGGGTTATCTTGCTTGACTGCTGCAGTATAAACTACCAGATGGCTGCCTTCAACATTTTGCGGAGCATGAGGTATTGAGATTACAGCGCCCTTCTTAATAAGCTTATCTATTATATTACTGTGGTTGATATCAGAACCTGTAACTGTATAGCCGGCATTTAGCATTATTTCAGCAAGGCCGCTCATACTTATTCCACCGATACCTACGAAATGAATATTTTTGATATTATCCAGAGAAGTCATGCAGGTACACTCCTTTATTTTCATTTTAAAAGGCTATAAATTAATTAAAATAATCAACCATAAATAATTCGAGATGAAGGCTCGAATTATGGTGGCTATTTTACAGTATGCGTATTTTGTCAACTCTACATTTTACAGATTTTGTACAGGGCTGTCAATGGTAATAAATTAGCATTGTGCACAGTTCGACAGTCCTAAATTTATACGAATAAAAAAGTTCATCGAAGAAAATCTATATTATACATAATATTATTATGGCCAAAAAAAGGTTACTATATGATAAGAAGATATCATTATCCTCTTATAAATATATAAATCGCACCATTTGAATCATATAAATTGTTTAGTGCGAAATGAATAATATAAAAGTTAAAATTGAAATTAAGATTTTTCCTTTGAAGGAATTGTCAGTTTAGTATAGAATGAATAATGAGCTAAAATTTTAAGAAAATATTCGGATTTTGGGGGATGCGAAGGATGGAAAAATTCAAAAAGAATGAAAGAGTCGTGGCCTTAATTAAAATACTGACTGATAATCCAAATGAAGTAGTGACGCTTAACCGCTTCAGTGAGCTGCTGAATGCAGCAAAGTCAACAATCAGTGAAGATATCAGTGCAGCCAGAAGAATAATCGAGTATTTATCTCTGGGAGAACTGGAGACGATTCCGGGTGCATTGGGTGGCGTTATTTATAAGCCTATACTGACTCAAGAACAAAGTATGGCATTCTTAGTGAGGCTGTGTGAGAAGCTGAGGGACCCATCCAGAATCATCCCCGGGAATTTTATATATATGTCGGATATACTGGGCGATGCTGCACAGGTTTCAACCATAGGCAAGATTTTCGCAAGCCGTTTCAAGGACAGAAGGGCTGACTATATTGTTACTATAGAAACAAAGGGAATAACACCGGCGATTATGACAGCGAGAGCTATGAACCTGCCAATGGTTATAGCCAGGAACGACAACAAGGTTACTGAGGGTTCCACCATAAGTGTCAACTATGTCTCGGGATCAAAAAGGATACAGACTATGTCCATATCAAAGCGTTCTATAAAGGAAGGCTCAAAGGTATTGATAATCGATGACTTTATGAAGGGCGGAAGCACAGTTAAGGGACTAAAGGAGCTGATGGCTGAGTTCAAGGCAGAGGTAGTAGGTATCGGAGTTATCATGAGTACTGCAGAGCCTGAGCATAAGGTTATTGACGACTATGTTTCCCTTTTGAGGCTGAATGGTGTTGATGACATAAATAGAACAATAGACATCATACCGGACATTAAATTGTAAATATTTGCAACCTCTTGCATATAAATTGGTAAAATGTGAGATATTAAATTAAACAGCCTTGACTCATTTTTCAGAATATTTACAAAAGAAGAAGGAAAAATTTATTATGTAGCGAATAATTATACAAATGACAAAATGTTTCGACGGGAAGGTGGTGAGCTAAATGGAAATAACAGACGTAAGAGTAAGAAGAGTTAATGCTGAAGGCAAAATGAAGGCTGTGGTTTCTGTGACCTTTGATAATGAGTTTGTAGTGCATGATATCAAGGTTATAGAGGGACAGGAAGGCTTGTTTATCGCAATGCCAAGCAGAAAAACACCGGATGGTGAGTTTAAGGATATTGCGCATCCTATTAACTCCGGAACAAGAGAAAGACTCCAAGCTTCTATCTTAGACGCATACGAGAAAGCAAAAACCGAGCAGGAGTAACTTATTCATAGGTCTATTTAAACTGAAATTTTTTTCAGGCATACAGACAAGAGAGTAAATTTGATATTTACTCTCTTTTTTAATGCGAGCAGGATTAACTCCTATTACTAGTCTTTATAAACTGCATAATGTTACAGACGAATCTATATGTTTCGCGCGAAACATTTTACATTATTCAAAGAGCGCGAAATCGTTTACCACTGTTCATAAATCGTGCAAAGTACAGTTCTCTTTATGTAAAAACTTTAGCGCGATTTATATAGTAATTCACACGAAAGTCCACATATATATGCATAATTAATCAAAATAATCTGCTTTTAAGCAAACAGAATAACAGTCTGGTTTATTTTATACAGGAAGTAATAAATTCAAGGCTTTACATATATATATTAATTAGATAACCTGCACCAAAGCTTTAGGCTAAGGGCAATAGATATTTTATAAACAGAGGATAATATTTCGTGTTATTTGAACCATGTAAATGTTTAGTACGAAATATATAGGCTGATTAGACACCGGCTTTTTTAGCGGCAATATTTTGAAGGGGGTATAGCTATGTCAGACAGAAAGCGCGATAACGATAAAAATGAGAAGCACAATGACGCAAAAGAAATGCATCAGATGGAAATGCATGAAGAAGAACACGAGCATATGCACGAGCATATGCATAACATGTGTCCTATGATGTACCAATGTCCAATGGCTTACCAATGTCCTATGGCAGCAGGTCAAATGATGCAGCCAGGTATGATGCCGATGCAGCAAATGCCTATGATGCAGCCAGGTATGATACCGATGCAGCAAATGCCTGTAATGCAGCCAAGTATGATGCCAATGCAGCAAATGCCGGGTACTGGCATGAGGATAAAGAATTGGTTCGATGAGTGGGATGAGTTCAGCGATGACAGCAGCTTTGAGTTCGACTCTGATGACTATGAGTCGCCTGAGAAATATTATAAATAGTTCTATAAGAAACACAAATATCCATACTTCTGGCCTCCATTTTTTCCATTCCATAAGTAAAGCAGATAAATAAGTGGATATAGATTGTATTTACAGCTTATGCAGAGCAGCTGCTTGCAGATTTGCAGGTGAACTCAGCATAAGCCTTTTTTAT
>JAQZBM010000126.1 GCA_029238945.1 Clostridia bacterium | reverse complement strand
ATTGAGAGAGTTATTAGAACTTGCACCATATTTAAAGTCGTGGAATACATATGTAGATATTTTAATAATAGCACTGGTAATTTATAAAGTTATGGATCTTATAAAAGAGACAAGAGCAGAGCAGTTGATAAAGGGTATTGCTATGCTTATAATTGCTACCAGAGTTAGTGAAATGCTTGGTCTTCATACTGTATACTGGCTTTTGAAAAATCTGATGACAGTGGGCTTCGTAGCGGTAGTGGTAATATTTCAGCCAGAGCTTCGAAGAGCCTTGGAGCATTTGGGAAGAGGAAGATTTTTCTCCAAGGGCGACCTGCAGGATCAGGAATTAGAAATAATGCTGGAGGAAATGAGCAAGTCAGTAGCGCAGCTTTCAAAGAACAAAATAGGTGCGTTGATTATACTGGAGCAAGATACCGGATTAAATGAATATATAGAAACAGGCACTGAAATAGATTCCAAAATGTCAGCTGAACTGGTATCAAATATATTTGTCCCCAATACACCTTTGCATGACGGAGCTGTGGTTGTAAGGAAAAACAGGATAGCGGCAGCAGGATGCTTCCTGCCACTCACTCAGAATCAGAACCTGAGTAAGGAGCTGGGTACCAGACACAGAGCTGCTCTCGGCATAACTGAGATTTCTGATGCACTGGCAATTGTTGTGTCGGAAGAAACCGGTGTGATTTCCTTCGCAATGGAGGGCAAGCTTTCGAGATATCTGGATATAAAATCCCTGAAGGAAATTATAAAGAATAATTACAAGATAAAAGAAGAGAAGCAGCCCATTTGGATGAAGTGGGGTGGGAAAAATGAGTAAAAAAGTAATTGATAGAGATACTACAATAAAGGCGCTTTCAGTGCTGTTTGCCATATTGCTGTGGTTTTATGTAATTACTGAGCAAAACCCCGTAGTTCCCAAGGATATTACTGTACCCGTCAAGTTAACAAATATTGAAGCTCTTGATAAAAATAATCTGATTATGCTTGAGGACCCCAATTCCTTTTTCATAAGCTTAAAACTGAAGGGTAAAAAGGAACTGCTGGACACAATTAACATAAACAATATAAATGCTTTTGCAGATGTAAGCAGATACTTGAGTGAAGGTGAAAATGAAATACCTGTAGTTGTAAGCAATATACCTGATGGCGTAAGCATAAATACGAAATCATATCAGACTATTAAGGTGACTTTGGATAAAAAGATTGCTTCACAGCGCACAGTCGTTCCGAATATAACAGGAAATCCTGTAGCCGGTCTGGCAAACATGAAGCCGGAGCTGGCACCTACAGAAATCGTTTTGACAGGGCCGGAATCAATAGTTAATACCATTAAAGAGGTAAGAGTAGATGTTGATATCGCCGGAGCAGGAGCTGATGTAATAAAAAGACTGCCCGTAAGACTGCTGGATGAGAAGGGTAATGAGGTGACAGGCGTAAAAACAGATGCTGAATGGATAAATGTGACCATACCTATAGCTAACACCAAAAGAGTGCCTATCCAGCTGGTATTGGAGGGCGGTGCTGCAGAAGGCTATATAATTGCCAATCAATCTGTTCAGCCAAGAGAAATACTTGTAACCGGAGACCAGCAGGCCCTTGACGGCTTAAGCAGTATAAATACTAACGCAGTGAAGCTGGATAATGTAACGCAGGATACTGAACTGGCTGTAACACTAAACCTGCCGGAAGGCGTACATCTGGTAAATTCAAACGAGCAGGTAAAAGCGGCCTTGGATATCCAAAAGATAATAACAAGCGATGTTGAAATCAACACTATAGGATATAGAAATCTTGACCCTCGTTTTGCGTTTGGCAAAGAGCTTAGCGGAACTATAACAGTGACTGTAAGAGGGCCGGAGGACTTAGTTAATAATGCAGCTCAGAATATTGAGCTTTATGTAGATTTGAGGAATGCAAAAGAAGGGGAAGACTCATATGAAATTTTGTGGGATACAGCTTCTAAACTCGAAATTTTGGAGGTATCGCCGCAGAGAATAAGTGTAGATATAGTTAAAAGAGAATAATACAGGCGACTGCCTGTATTATTTCTTAGTAATGGAAAACAAAGTCTCTATGCTTATCTGGGTTGACCTCGCGGGAGGAATACTATGCAAATAGAAATAAAGAACTTGAAGCAGCCCATAGAAGTTATAGAAGGACAGCAGCTCATTGAGCTTTTAAGAGTCGCTGCGGCAAAGAAGCTTAAGCTTAAAGCATCAGACGTAGTAAGTCTAAAAATACTGAAGAAGTCCATAGATGCAAGAAAAAAAGACAAGCTGATGTTCATTTACTCCGTTGCGGCAGACCTGAAGGCGGATAAAAAAGCGGCAAGATTGATAGATAACAAAGACATATTTGCATTTGAATATAAGGAATATCAAGTGCCGATACCCGGTACACAAGAGCTGAAGGATAGGCCGGTCATAATAGGCAGCGGCCCTGCGGGACTATTTGCTGCACTGATATTGGCTGAAAAGGGTTACAAGCCTCTTGTGCTGGAAAGAGGAAGAGATGTGGATTCAAGGACGCGAGACATTGACCTCTTCTGGAAGGGCGGGGACTTCAATTACAAATCCAATGTGCAATTTGGCGAAGGCGGCGCCGGGACCTTCTCTGACGGAAAACTTACAACAAGGATAAAGGACAACAGGTGCGATTTGGTATTGAAGAAGTTTGTAGAAGCAGGTGCACCGGAGGAGATACAATATATCAACAAGCCTCATATAGGTACTGATATACTTAAGGTTGTAGTAAAAAATATAAGAAACAGGATTATCGAGCTGGGCGGAGAGGTCAGATTTGAAGCTCAGGTGACAGATATAATTTTAGAAGGTGACAAAGCTGTCGGTGTCGTAGTGAATGACTCCGAAAGAATATATTCGAAAGTTATTATGGCTGCCTTGGGCCACAGTGCCAGGGATACATACAAAATGCTGCATGAGCGCGGCGTTCACATGGTTCAGAAGCCCTTCTCCATAGGCGTTCGGATTGAGCATCCGCAAAGCATGATTGATAGGTCGCAGTATGGCAGCTTCGCAGGACACCCGGCCCTTGGAGCGGCAGATTACGTGCTTACCTTCAGGAGCCAGACTACGGGAAGGTCTGCCTACAGCTTCTGTATGTGCCCGGGAGGGTCTGTGGTGGCAGCGGCATCTGAAGAAGGGATGCTGGTAACCAACGGTATGAGCGAATATAGAAGAGATAAGGAAAACGCAAACAGTGCTCTTGTAGTATCTGTGTCTCCCGATGACTTTGAGGGAGATCATCCTTTGGCAGGCATGGAATATCAGAGGAAATGGGAAGCCTTGGCATACAGGGCAGGCGGCTCAAACTATAATGCGCCGGTTCAGTTGGTTGGAGACTTTTTGGCAGGCAAGTCCTCCGGCAATTTTGGTGAGATAAAGCCAAGCTACACTCCAGGAGTTACACCTACAGATTTGCATAATTGCTTGCCGGACTATGTTACAGCTACTTTGGCTGAGGCTTTAACCGATTTCGACAAAAAGATAAAGGGCTTTGCAAGACATGATGCTATTTTAACGGGGGTCGAGACAAGAACCTCTGCTCCTGTTAGAATAGTCAGGAAAGAAGATATGGAATCAGAGAATATACAAAACCTGTACCCAATAGGTGAAGGTGCAGGCTACGCAGGGGGCATAATAAGCGCAGCAGTAGACGGCATAAAGGCAGCGGAGAGAATAATAAGCCAATATAAATCGATATGACAGACGATAGGTGATAGATGTTAGGTAATAGGTGACAGGATTTTAGGGACAGCCAAGGCAGCAGCCTTTAGGCGGGCAGGCATGGAAACCTGCCCCTACAACACCTAATACCTGATACTTTCGTGGGCATAAGCCCGTTCCACTAGAGACCAGAGACTAGCGACTCGCGACTACTAAAATAATTGTGAGGTGTGGTATGGAAAGAGGTATACAACTAATACTTAACTCTACTCATGACGCTATGATAGCCGTTGATACAAAAGGTATCATTACTCTTTTTAATACTGCAGCAGAAAGGCTTACAGGCGTCAAGATTGAGGATGCTATAGGCAGATATGTTGGAGATATGGTAGCGGATACGAGGCTTCCTCATATACTTAGAACCGGAAAGTCTGAGCTGAACAGGCAGCAAAACTTGGGCAATATAAAGATAGTTACAAACAGAATGCCTGTTAGAGATAATAACGGTAAAATAATAGGTGCCATAGCTGTATTTAGGGATATTACCGAGGTAATTGAGCTGGCAAAGGAAATGACAAATCTAAAAGAGATACATAGCATGCTGGAAGCGATATTTAACGCGACTCAGGATGCTATTTCAGTTGTTGACCAACAGGGAAAAGGAGTTATGATAAATCCTGCCTATACCCGAATTACAGGACTTGCAGAGAAGGACGTCATCGACAAGCCTGCGACCGTTGATATTGCCGAGGGCGAAAGCATCCATATGAAGGTTATAAAGACTAAGGAGCCTGTAAAGGGGGCTCTTCTAAAGGTAGGACCTAATCATAAGGAAGTGCTTGTAAATGCAGCTCCCATAATAGTCGATGGGGAGCTTAGAGGCAGTGTAGGCGTGCTGCATGACTTGACGGAAATAACAAAGCTGTCCCATGAGCTTAAGCAGGCACAGGCAATCATAAGAAAGCTGGAAGCTAAATACACCTTTGAAGACATTGTAGGAAATGATCCTCTCATGCAGGCGGCAATTGAAAAGGGGAGACTGGCGGCTGCAACTCCGGCAACGGTACTTTTAAGGGGAGAGAGCGGAACGGGAAAAGAGATATTTGCCCACGCTATACACAATGCCAGCGAAAGAAAATACAGGCAGTTTGTAAGGGTAAACAGCGGGGCTATATCGGAATCTTTACTGGAATCAGAGCTTTTTGGCTATGAAGAGGGTGCATTTACCGGAGCAAAAAAAGGCGGAAAAAAGGGGCTGCTAGAAGAAGCCAACGGCGGAACCATATTCCTTGATGAAATAGGCGAGGTGCCTCCCAGCACACAAGCCAAGCTGCTGCGTGTACTGCAGGAGCGTGAAATTGTAAGAGTCGGCGGTACAAAGCCCATTAACATAGATGTGCGAATTATCGCTGCTACAAATATTGACCTGGAAGAAGAGATAAAGAAGGGTAAATTCAGGAAGGACCTGTATTACAGGCTGAATGTCTATCCCATAAAGCTCCCGGCATTGAGAGACAGAAAGGGAGATATTTATGAGCTGACAAAATTCTTTATCAAGAAGTACAATCAGCAGTACGGCAGAAATATAAATAACATATCCCAAAAGGCAGTGAAGCAGCTGGAGGAATATGACTGGCCCGGCAATGTAAGAGAATTGGAGAATGCAATTGGTCGTGCAATAATAAACATGAGGATAAATGAAGCTGTCATATTGGACTCCCACCTGCCGCTTTTTGAGAGACAAACCGAGAAGATTGTGACACAAAGTACTGGTGCAGACGATAATGCCGATACCTCCATGAAGCTTGAAGCGGTAGTTGAAAAGGCGGAGAAAGAGTACATAAAGCTGGTGCTTAAGCAATGTGAGGGCAACAAGACGAAGGCGGCGAAGCTCCTTGATGTATCATTGAGGAGTCTGTACTATAAGCTGGAGAAGTATGGTATAGAATAAATAAATCGCACTAATGCTTCTACATTATAACAACATAGGCAGTGTAATATATTTAGCACGAAATATATAGCGTGCAAAAAACTGCAAAAAATATGGTTTTGCAAAAGGATGCATGCAAAAAACTGCACGATTGACTAAAAAGTTATTTTGCATAGACTTTAAACCTTATAGCATAAGTAAAAAAGCAGGCTTTGATTTTGTCGAAGCTTGTTTTTTCTTTACTCACGAAGCATGGGGAAAAACATTGTTAACATCTTAACTTGTTTCTTGTGTGGCACGACACTTGCGTAAATAAAAATATGGATGTGATAATATCTTTATGACATGCGGACTCAGATTTGTAAATAATACATAAACAATTGTAGGAAACTATATAAGAATCGAATAAAAGGAGTGCTACAGTAATGCAAAGGGAAAATCTACTTGTTATAAACCCGGGTTCCACATCGACTAAGGTTGCAGTTTTTAGAAATGGACAGAATATAGTGCAGAAAAACCTAATTCATTCATCAGATGATTTGGCTAAATTCGACAAAGTAACTGATCAGTTTGAGTATAGAGAACAAATGATATTAGATTGGCTGGCAGAGGAGAACATAGATGTAAAGAGTCTTGCTGCAGTTGTCGGCAGAGGCGGCCTTTTGAGACCGATGCCCAGCGGAACCTATACAGTTACTGATGTAATGATAGAAGATTTAAAGATAGGTATCCAAGGGGAGCATGCTTCTAACCTTGGAGGAATAATCGCAAAGGGTATAGCAGACGGTCAGGGAATTCCGTCCTATATAGTTGACCCTGTAGCAGTAGATGAGTTTCCGGATATTGCAAGAATCTCAGGCTTGCCTGAGCTGCCGAGAAAATCATTGGTTCATGCACTGAATGTAAGAGCTGTGGGCAGAAAAGCTGCTAAAGACATGGGCAAGGATTTTTCAGAGGTGAATTTCATAATAGCTCACTTAGGCGGCGGTATCACCATATCTCCCGTAGAAAAGGGTAAAATTGTTGACGGAAACAATGCAAACGAAGGCGGCCCATTCTCTCCTGAAAGAGCAGGCTCACTGCCTGTAGGAGAATTCATGAGACTGTGCTACTCCGGCAAATATACCCAGGCTGAAATGAAGAAAATGATTGTAGGTAAGGCCGGTTTAGTAGGTTATCTTGGCACAAATGATGCCAGAGATGTTGAGAAAATGATTCAAAACGGCGACAAAAAAGCTGAATTTATATATGACGCAATGGCTTATCAGATAGCTAAGGAAATAGGTGCTGTGGCAACGGTACTGAAGGGCAAGGTTGATGCAGTAATCCTGACCGGGGGAGTAGCATACTCGAAGCTTATATGTGAGAAAATATCCAGAAGAGTGCAATTCATAGCTCCATTTAAGGTTTATCCCGGTGAGGATGAGATGCTTGCTTTGGCTGAAGGGGCACAAAGAGTACTTAGCGGAGAAGAAAAAGCTAAAATATATGAGAACGAGGTGAAGTAATTGATAAAATCATTTGACCAGATTCTGAAGGCAGCTGTAGAGAAGGGGCCTAAGACAATAGCTGTTGCAGTTGCACAGGATACTGAGGTTTTAAGTGCAATAAACAGTGCTAAGGATTTAGGTATTGCAGATGCGATATTGGTGGGAGACGAGAAGGAAATAATTGAAGCAGCAGGAAAATGCGGTGTAGAGCTTGCAAAATTTGATATTATAAACATCTCTGACAAAACGGAAGCCTGCCGCAAGGCTGTAGAGCTGGTATCCTCAGGCAAAGCTCATTTGGTTATGAAGGGCTTGGTTGATACCTCCGCTATTTTGAAGGCTGTATTGGATAAAGAAATTGGTTTAAGAACCGGTAATGTTCTTTCTCACGTAGCAGTGTTTGATGTAAACGGTTTTGAAAGACTATTCTATGTGACTGATGCAGCTATGAACCTTGCTCCGGACGTAGAGCAAAAGAGACAAATTATTGAGAATGCAGTGCAGGTGGCACAGGCTTTGGGCAACGATAATCCAAAGGTTGGAGTGCTTGCAGCTGTTGAAAAGGTTAATCCGAACATGCAGGCTACCGTAGATGCAGCTGAGCTTGTTGCAATGAATGAAAGAGGAGAACTTAAGGGCTGCACCGTTGCAGGACCTTTTGCCTTAGATAATGCAATATCAGTAGAAGCAGCAAAGCACAAGGGAATGAACAACCCGGTAGCAGGACATGCTGACATATTGATGGTTCCGACAATCGAAGCAGGCAACCTGCTGTACAAATCCATGGTATTCTTTGCAAAAGCTAA
>JAQZBM010000125.1 GCA_029238945.1 Clostridia bacterium | reverse complement strand
ATTCCCAGTAATACTTTATGCTGTTTATATAAGGCTTGTGCATATGAGCTGTAAATTGGAGGCATGAATCCTTCAAACAGCCAAGTCTTGATAGGTTATACACAAAGGGGTCTTGAAAACAGGGCACTCTATAATCTGAGCATTGATGTCGAAAACATCCTTTATCAATTTCTCAGTTACGATTTCCTTTGGGTCTCCTTCGTCATAAACCTTACCATCCTTTATGGCGATAATATGGTCTGCATATCTGCAAGCAAGGTTTATATCGTGAAGTACGACAACAATCGTTCGATTCTCGCTTCTATTCAGCTGCTTCAGTAAATCCAGCACCTCGATTTTATATTTTATATCCAAGTGATTAGTCGGCTCATCCAGCAGAATTATCTCTGTTTGCTGAGCCAGGGTCATTGCAATCCAGACCCTTTGCTTTTGACCGCCGGACAGCTCAGAAAGCTTCTTATTTCTGATATTGCTTAAGCCTGTTTTTTCCAAGGCATATTCAACGATATTCTCATCCTCCTTGCTCCACTGGTTGAACCAGCTTTGATAAGGATATCTCCCTTGCTTGACCAGATTGAAAACAGTCAAATCTGAAGGAGCATCAGGTGATTGCGTAAGGATTGCAAGCTCCTTTGCAATTTCCTTTGAAGGCTTTTGAAATATGTCCATATTTCCGAGAGCCACTTTGCCGGACATGGGCTTTATAAGCCTTGCCATGGTCTTCAACAGTGTGGACTTGCCGCAGCCGTTGC
The DNA here is from genome assembly GCA_029238945.1 of Clostridia bacterium. Taxonomy (GTDB): domain Bacteria; phylum Bacillota; class Clostridia; order Lutisporales; family Lutisporaceae; genus GWB2-37-7. Next base: position 7,176 of record JAQZBM010000125.1, on the reverse strand, counting down.
TGCCAACCAATATGGTGAACTTATTTCTCGGTATTGTTATATTTATATCCTTAAGAACAATGAAGTCTCCATAGCCAAGTGTCAGGCTGCTTGTCGAAATGCTCATTATAATACCCCCTTACGGCTTCTTTGGTTTTTGAACAACAGATATATGAAAAACGGTGCTCCGATGCCTGCGGTAAATATTCCAACAGGAAGATCCAGCGGGAAAAACAGAGTTCTCGCCGCAATATCGGACAGCACTACTATGATTCCTCCTATTAAGGCGGAGAGAGGCAGTATGTTTTCAAAGGCTGAATTTGTCAGCTTTCTGCTTATATGAGGAGCGATAAGTCCGACAAAGCTGATTCCGCCGCCTACAGCAGCTGCTCCGCTGGCCAGTGCGGCACTTAAAAGCATCAGCAGGAAACGGTTTCTTTCTACGGGACTGCCTAAGCCTGTAGATATTCCATCATCTAAGCTTTGAATATTAAGCTCTCTTGTATATATCAGAGCTGCAGCAAAAAGTACCAGGAACCATGGTAAAAGGATTCTGACATGAGTCCAGTTTGTACCATATACTGTTCCGGTAATCCACAGCTGCGCTTCCTTTATGAACACTACCGGTCCGTTTATAATTAAGATTGAGGTTATTGCTTTTGCAGCTCCGGCTATTGCAATTCCAATCAAAATCAGCCTATATGGGGTAACCCCCTTTTTATATGCCAGCAAATATATAAGCAAAACTGCAATAAGTGCGCCTGCAAAGGCAAACAACGGCATATAAAAAATGCCGGCTGTCAGTGAGTTGTTTTTGGGATCTGTAAACAACGTAAGGAATACTAAGGCGCCTACAGAGCCGCTATCGGTTATACCTATTATATTGGGTGCCGCCAAGGGGTTCTTTACAACACCTTGAAGGATTGCCCCTGATAGACCCAATGAAGTGCCTACCAATAGAGCAACTAATGTTCTCGGCAGCCTTATTGTATTGACAATCAGTGAATCCCCGGGGCCATTGCCTGTAAACAGCAGTTGTACTACCTTAAACACGGGTATATATTTCTGTCCCATACTGAGGCTTAAAAGTACAGAAAATATGCAAATTATCAGTGAAATAATGAATATAAATATACTTCTTTTTTCGTATATGAAGGATAGCTTATTCTTTCTAACAACCAGTAAGTCTTTCATTATTTATTTTCCGCCTTTCTAGCAATATAAATGAAAAATGGGGTGCCCAATATGGCTGTCACTGCTCCTACAGGAATTTCCTTAGGATATATGATGAAGCGGGAAGCAACGTCTGCCGACAGAAGCAATATAGCACCCAATAAAATGCTGTAGGGTATAGCCCACTTGAAATCCGAGCCTGTTAAAAAGCGGGTGAGGTGCGGAATAATCAAGCCTACCAGGGAAATGGGACCTGCCACAGCCACAGAGGTACCTGCAAGCACAATCACAAGTAATATTATTTGAAGCTTCAGGAGTTCGGTATTAAGTCCAAGTCCCTTTGCTATTTCTTCTCCTAAGGAGAAAAGGCTCAAACGCTTTGCTAGCAGGAAGGTGACTATCCAGCCGACTACAATGAAGGGCAGTATGTTCAGCAGCAGGCTCATGCTTCTGCCTTCAACAGAACCTGTTAACCAGAATAAAACCTCTTCCATTGTCTTTTGATCCTTAAAAAGCGTAACCTGGGTAAAGGACATAAAGATTGCGGATATAGCTGCTCCTGCAAGAGTTAAATCAAAGGTTTGTATTGCACCCCTGATACCTCCCGCCAGTGCATACACCAGCAATACAGCCAAAGCGGCACCTATAATTGAAAACAGCATCAGATAGTTTTCAGTCAAGCTTGGAATAAAGCTGTATGCAAAAACCATGAAAAAGGCAGCTCCAGAGTTCACTCCCAGCAATCCCGGCGATGCCATAGGATTCTTTGTCAGGGTTTGCATCAGCAAGCCCGATAAGCCTAAGCTGGCACCTATGAAAAGGGCAATAAGCGCCCGCGGCATACGGGAGGTCTTGATGACAATATGCTCTATATTCTCTGAATAGTTAGTATATGTATCAACCAAATCAGCAAAATCAGTCTTTATATATCCCATAAGCAAGCTTGCAAAAAAGAGAGCAATTAATATAAGTAAAAGTCCGAAAAGGAACAGCCATCTTGACTTATTGCTTCTTATTGTAAGCACAGGAATTCTTCTGCTACTCAAATCTCTCATCCTTTCAATGATAACTCTTATACTGAATCGATAAATCCCAATTAGATACAGGACGCAAATTATTATAATCTGTAAACATAATATCGATTTTTATATAAAGTATAAGATACAGGATTTAATATGTCAATGAAAAAAGTTATCAATCATAAATGAAAATCATTTGCAATTAAACAAAGAGTGTGATAATATCAAAATACAAATTAAATTTCAAAGCAAGGAGAATCAAAATGAAAACCAAAAGAGTATTAGTTTTAGTCACAGTATTAGCTTTATCCATCCTGTTTGCGGCTTGTTCACAAACAAACCAAGCAGCAGGAACATCAACAAATGCAAATGAAAATGTACCGACCAGAGTAATTGAGCATGCAATGGGTAAGACAGAAATAAAAGGTGAACCTAAGCGTATTGTAATATTGACCAACGAAGGAACAGAAGCGTTGCTTGAACTAGGGGTTAAACCTGTAGGAGCAGTAAAGTCCTGGACAGGAGATCCATGGTACAGTCATATAGAAAAAGACATGGAAGGTGTAGAAAACTTAGGCGATGAAAGCCAAGTTAACATAGAAGCAATAGCAGCCTTGAGTCCGGATTTGATAATCGGAAACAAAATGAGACATGAAAAGATTTACGACCAGCTTTCACAAATTGCTCCGACAGTGTACTCCAATACTCTGAGAGGAGAATGGAAGGAAAACTTCGCTTTCTATGCTGAGGTATTAGGCAAGGAAGAAGAAGGCAAGGAGGTCATAAAGAAATTTGATGACAGAGCAGCTGAAATAGCATCCCTTGCAGGAGACAAGCTGAAGACAGAGGTATCAATTGTTAGATTTATGCCGGGCAAGACAAGAATTTACCTTGGTGACACCTTCTCAGGCATAATACTTAAGCAAATAGGCTTTGCAAGGCCGGAAAGCCAGCAAAGTGAAGAGTTCACTATAGAAATTGGCAAGGAAAGGCTGAAGGAAGCTGACGGACAGGTAATGTTCTACTTCACTTATGAAACAGGAAACGGTGAAGGCTCAGCCAGAGAGAAGGAGTGGCTTGAGGATCCTATGTTCAAGTCATTGGAGGTTGTAAAAAACAATAAGGTTTATAGGGTTGACGACGCTATATGGAATACTGCCGGAGGTGTAAGGGCCGCAAATCTAATGCTTGATGATATAGAGAAGTTCTTAGAATCAGATGCATTCTAAATGTTTCGCGCGAAACATCTTACATTATTCAAAGAGCGCGAAATCGTTTACCGCTGTTCATAAATCGCACAAAGTACAGTTCTCTTTATGTAAAAACTTTAGTGCGATTTATATAGCTATAAGAAAAAGGATGAGATTGCTTAAGCAATTTCATCCTTTTATATTCTAGCTATACATTAAATCTGAAGTTAACGATGTCTCCATCCTTCATGATGTATTCCTTGCCTTCTATCCTTACAAGACCCTTTTCTTTAGCTGCTGCCATACTGCCGCCGCATGCCATAAGGTCATCATAGCTTATGATTTCAGCTCTTATGAAGCCTCTCTCTATATCAGAGTGTATCTTGCCTGCTGCCTGAGGAGCAGGAGTACCCTTCTTTATAGTCCATGCTCTTGACTCAGTAGGACCTGCAGTCAGGAAGCTCATTAGGCCAAGCAAATCATAGCTTGCCTGCACCAGTTTATCAAGACCGGACTTCTCAAGGCCTAAGTCGTTGAGAAATTCTTTTCTTTCTTCCGGAGGCAGTTGAGATATTTCTTCCTCTATCTGTGCACTCACTACAACAACCTCTGCATCCTCTGTAGCAGCAAATTCTCTTACCTTTGCCACATGGGAATTTGAGCTGCCGTCGTCAGCCAAATCATCTTCTGATACGTTAGCAACATAAATAATCGGCTTTGAGCTTAGCAGATTGAAGGATTTAACAATCTCCTTTTCCTCATCTGTAAGGTTAAGAGTTCTTACAGACCTGCCCTCTTCAAGCACTTCCATAGCCTTTTGTATAACCTCTACTTCAGCGGCTAAGGCTTTATCACCCTTTGCTGCCTTCTGAGTCCTTTGAAGTCTTCTCTCAAGCATTTCGATATCTGAGAATATCAATTCAAGGTTTATTGTCTCAATATCTCTGAGAGGATTTACGCTGCCTTCAACGTGAACTATATCTCCGCTTTCGAAGCATCTTACCACGTGAACGATAGCTTCTACCTCACGGATATGAGAAAGAAATTTGTTGCCCAGACCTTCACCCTTGCTTGCACCCTTAACAAGACCTGCGATGTCATAGAATTCAATAGCAGTGGGAACGATTTTCTTTGAGTCATATATTTCAGCCAGCTTTTCCAGTCTGTCGTCCGGTACTGCAACTACACCAACGTTTGGCTCTATAGTGCAGAAGGGGTAGTTTGCGGATTCTGCTCCGGCTTGAGTAATAGCATTGAAAAGTGTACTTTTTCCTACGTTTGGTAGGCCTACAATTCCTAGTTTCATTTAATCTATCCTTTCTATATGAAAATATTATTTGCAAGTTTAAACAATATAAAACAAATATCAATTCATTATAAAATTATATTATAAGTAGGATTTAAGTGCAACTTAAAGTCATGCCCCATAAGAAGCACTGCTGCTTAGAAAATATTTTTACAGGGCTGTCACATTGTCCTTAATTTATATTATAAAAGAAAAACCAGGCTGATAATAAGCATGCACATGGAACAAAAGGTAACATGATATCGACTAATGAATGTAACAAGTAACTTTGGAGGTAATCAATATGATAAAAAACAAAGCAGCAAAGGCATTAATTATCGGAGCATGCATAGCAGGCAGTACAATGATGGGGGTATATGCAGATACAAATACTCCGGTTGAAAAGCCTGCAGTAGTGGAACCGGCGGGGGTTGGCGAATCTCAGGAATACACTATTCAAATTGAATCAATAGAGATTCCGGAGGCTCTTACTCAAAAGCAGCAGGAAATAGACAAATATGTATTTGAGGAGCATCAGACTGAGCTTGAGCAAAAGGGCATAACTATTACTCATACTGGAATTGTTGGTGAATTCGTAGAGGTAGGCATCACACCCTATAGCCAGGAAAATGCTGATTACCTATATGGTATATTCGGCAAGGACATGGTGAAGGTTGTAGAAGGACAACAGGCTGTTGCACTGGACATGGTAGCAGCATCTGCAGAAAATGCAGCTGAGGCGAAAGTGCTGCAGGAGGAAGCTCCGTTTTTCATCAGAGTTATAAACAGCATATTTGAGTGGTTCAAGAACATATTCTGATTTACATTAAATGGATACCGGACCCACTATTTACAATGATTTACATTTGTGGTATGCTATAAATGAAGACATTTCACAGAGTTACTTCTGTGAGGTGTCTTCTTGCATTTTTAGGCATATACCATTTAATGTAAAAAATAGGAGGTAAGGAAATGTCCAAAATTAGGTTAACACGTTGTACATTTGAGACACTGGTAAAACATTTGGCGGATATTGAAGATGAAAGGGACAGGATATTAGAGGATTATTATCCCAGCCTGACAAAGGAACGAGACAGCTTCCATCAGCTAATTACAGGCTATATAAAAGGAATAGAAGATTATATTTATAACGCAGATATAGAGGAAGCAGGGAGCAGCAGCTGTCCCTTTGTCATAATAGGCAGTACGGTTGAGGTAGAGGATTTGACAAACAATGAGGTTGAGATGCTTCAGATAGCTTCTCCCTTCACCAATAAGCTGAACATCAATTCTAATTGTGCTTCCTATCTGTCGCCGCTGGGTAAAGCACTGCTGCTTAGAGACCCTGGGGACGAGGTAGAAATAGAGGCTCCTGCAGGCAATATAGTATTTCGCATAAAAAGCATTAGACTGACATAAGAAATTGAAGACCTACATAATTTCTTCACAATTACATATTAAAATAAAATATCATTATTTTGCAGAAAAGAGGCAGAATATTATCTGATAGAACAGAGATAAGAGATATTATTGTAATTAAGGGAGAAATTTAAATGGCTAAGATTTATATAATTCATGAAAACAGTGAATGGACCGCACCGCTTATAAAAAACTTGGAGGCACTTGGACTGCCTTATGAGGATTGGTTTATTGAAGGTGGAACTCTGAATCTGACAGAGACTCCGCCGGAAGGAATATTCTATAATCGTATGAGTGCATCTTCACATACGAGAGATCACCGTTTTTCGGCAGAATATACTGCAGCAGTTTTGTCCTGGCTGGAGTCTCATGGCAGAACTGTGATAAATACAAGCCGTGCCTTACAGCTGGAGGTAAGCAAGGTAGCTCAATACACTTCTCTGGAGGCTCATGGCATACGTACACCAAAGACTATAGCAGCGGTTGGGAAAGCTGCAATTCTCGAAGCAGGTCGCAAGTTTGATGGCCCCTTCATCACTAAGCATAATAGAGGCGGCAAAGGCTTAGGTGTTCAACTGTTCCAGAGTCAGGAAGCATTGGAAAGCTATGTTGAGGGACCGGATTTTGAAGTTCCCATAGACGGTATCACGCTGGTGCAGGAATATATCCAGGCTCCGGAAGCTTACATCACACGCTGTGAATTTATTGGCGGTAAATTTATTTATGCAGTACAGGTAGATACTTCTAAGGGCTTCCAGCTTTGCCCGGCAGATGCATGCCAGATTGGAGATGCCTTCTGCCCTGTAGGAGAAAGCGAACAAAAACCGAAGTTTAAGGTGATTCAAGGTTTTGAGAATCCAATCCTGGAGAAATATGCAAAATTTCTGGAGGCAAACAGGATTCACATTGCAGGTATAGAGTTTATAACTGACTCAAAGGGTGAAATCTATACCTATGATGTCAATACCAACACAAATTACAACTCAGATGCCGAAGAAGCAGCAGGCGTTTCAGGCATGGGCACAATTGCCAAGTATCTGGGCTCACTGCTGAATGCCAAATACGGCGAAAAATAAAATATAGCAGGAAAACAGATAAATTTCTTGATGAG